>JAMWCO010000051.1 GCA_023818785.1 Candidatus Omnitrophota bacterium | reverse complement strand
TTATTATATCCAGTTCCACCTTCTTTACCATCATTACCATAACTTCCTACTATAAAATATTCACCTTGTGGCATATTATCAACAATTATACTGAAATATAAAAAATCACCAGGAGTACTTCTTGCCCATGTTACAGTATTATTTTCATCTAATAAATTTATTTCTTTTTCTATAATTTGAGGTCTTGGATTATTTCTAAATTCATTTTCTTTTACAACTTCAACTCCATTTATATATATAGAACAGGAAGTTACTCCATAATTTTCAACTCTTATTCTTCCTTTTCCGCTTATTGCTTCAAAATTTGCTATATATTCATCTGGTTTTCCATGAACTCTTGGTAATTTTGGAGAAGAAAAAACAGTTGTAGGTGGAATTTTATAGAAATAAGAATTCCCCCAAGGGTCAAGAGGTATTTTATTTGTATATGGACCATCCCATCCATTTTCTTGCAATTTTGGTGGACTATTGCTCAATAAATCAGAAAGAAATGAAGGATATTTCCCAGTATCATTTTTTACTTGTTCAAGTAAAAGAGCAAGTTGAGAGATTTGTGCTTTTGCACTTATAACCTTTGCTCTATTCATAAGATTTCTTACAGCAAAAAATATTCCACTTACAAGAATTACAAATATTACAACACTTACTATTACTTCTATCAAGACAAATCCTTTTTTCATTTTCCCCTCCTTTTCAATTTTACCTATTTTTATTATTTATTGTCAATATTTCATTTTTTCTGTATAATTTTTAATATGAAAATAAATAGAAAAATCTTTAGAGAATATGATATAAGAGCGATTTATCAAGAGGATTTAAAAGGAGATTTACCTTATTTCCTTGGCCTTGCTTTTGGTTCTTATATTAATAGAAAAAATCTTAAAAATGCTTGTGTAGGTGGTGATAATAGATTAACAACTCCTGAAATAAAAGAAAAACTTATAAAAGGGATACTTCAAACAGGGATTGATGTAATTGATATAGGAATAGTTCCAACACCTTTGTTATATTTTTCAGTCAAATTTTATAAATATTGTTCAGGTATAATGGTTACAGCAAGTCATAATCCTCCTGAATTTAATGGATTCAAAATGGTTGTTGGAGATAGTAGTTTATATGGAGAAGAAATAAAGAAAATCGCTGATATGATTGAAAAACAGGATTTTGAAAGAGGAGAAGGTAAATTTGAAAAAAAAGATGTAATTGATGATTATATAAATTTTATGATAGAAAGATTTAAATTTAATAAAAAACTTAAAGTAGGTATTGATACAGGTAATGGAACTTGTGGTCCCTTAATAGAAAAATTGTTCAAAAAACTTGGAATTGAATTTGTTGGTTTATATATGGAAAGTGACCCAAACTTTCCAAATCATTTACCAGACCCAGTTGTTCCAGAGAATTTAAATGACTTAATAGAGATAGTTAAAAAATATAATCTTGACTGCGGACTTGGATTTGATGGTGATGGAGATAGACTTGGTGTAATTGATGATAAAGGTAATATTTTGTGGGGAGACCAATTATTAATTCTTTATTCAAGAGAGATTCTTAAGAAAAATAAAGGAGCAAAGATTATATTTGATGTTAAATGTTCAAAATCACTTGAAGAAGAAATAGAGAAATCTGGTGGAATTCCTATTATTTGGAAGACAGGCCATTCTTTGATTGAAAATAAATTACACCAAGAAAAAGCACCAATTGCAGGAGAACTTTCAGGCCATCTATATTTTGCTGATCAATATTTTGGATTTGATGATGCTATATATTCTTCTTTGAGATTATTAAGGATTTTGGATTCAGAAGATAAGAAACTATCTCAATTATTTGAAGGAGTTAAAAAATATTATTCAACCCCTGAAATTAGAATAGAAGTTGGGGATGAGAAGAAGTTTGAAATAGTTGAAAAAGTTAAGAGTTTTTATGAAAATAAATATAAAATAAATGATATAGATGGTGTTAAAGTTTATTATCCTTATGGATGGGCATTATTAAGAGCATCAAATACTCAACCTGTACTTGTAGTTAGAATAGAGGCAGAAACAGAAAATGAACTTGAAATAATAAAAGAAGAGTTTATGAATGTAATTGAAAAATTTAAATAAAGGGGGTGGGAAAATGAAATGTCCTTTAAGATTAAGATTGCAAAAAAGACCACTTGGAGAAGCAGCCTTTGGAGTTCCTGAGCAGGTTGAAGATTTTGATTTATGTATAGAAGATAATTGTGCATGGTATGATATAAAAGATAAAAAATGTATAATGACGCATCTTATTTCTATTGATGAAAAACTTGATATATTGAAAGAAAAAATTAAATTATAGGAGGGAGATATGAAAAAAATAATTTTAATTTTATTCTTTCCCTTATTATTAAGTTGTTTTGGTCAAGAAAATAAAAAAGCACATGATTTCTCATTGATATCAATTGATGGGAAATTAATAAGACTTTCTGATTATAAAAATAAAAAAGTTATATTAAATTTTTGGGCAAGTTGGTGTCCGCCATGTCGTGCTGAAATTCCTGATTTTGTTAGATTTTATAACGAAAATAAAGAGAAAGTTGTAATTATTGGTATTGCTGTGTCAAGTAAAGAGAAAGATGTTAAAGAGATAGTTGAAAAATTCAAAATAACATATCCTATATGTATGAGCGATGGGAAAATAGAAAAATTATATGGACCAATAAATGCAGTACCTACAACTTTTATAATAGATGAAAATGGGAATATAAAATATAAAAAAGTTGGTATGATGGATGAGAATCAATTGAAAGAAATTTTGAAATGAAAAGGGAAGAAATTATAAAACTTTTAAAAGAAAAAGAGAATATAAGAGATGACCAAATTGAAATAGTTTTAAAAGAAAAGGAAAAAACTGGTTCTCCTTTTGGTTATTTACTTATAAAATTTGGTCTTATTTCTGCTGAAAGATGGTATAATTTTGCTTTAAAAGAACTTAAGTGTATACCTATTAAATTGAATGAAATTAACTTGAGTAAAGATATATTAAAATTATTGCCTGAATTTACCTGTAGAAAATATAGAGTTCTTCCTATATTTAAAAGTAGTAATAAAATTGTGTGTGGAATGGTTGACCCAGAAGATGAGGATGTAATAAATGAGTTAAAAAAAATATCAGGTATGGAAATAGAAACAAGATTAGTAAAAGAGTTTGAAGTAAAAGAGATAATTGAAACATTGATTTCTCAAGGTGGGATTGATATTATTTCTCCTATTGAAAAAAAGGAAATAACTGAAAAGATATTTAAGCCAATAAAAGTTAAAGAAGTTTCAGAAACATCTGCGGTAAGTGTTGTTGAAGGATTGATTTCAAAAGCAATTGAATTTAAAGCAACTGATATTCATATTGAGATAGAAGAAGAAGGTTTAAGATTGAGATATAGAATAAATGGTCTTCTTTACGAATTCCCTCCACCACCTATTGAATTATATGGTTCAATTGTTTCCCATATAAAAGTTCTTTCAAATCTTGACATTGCTGAAAAAAGAGTTCCTCAGGATGGTTATTTTAAAATGAAGTTATATGAAAGAGATGTTGATTTAAGAGTTTCAACATTTCCTACTATATTTGGAGAAAATGTTGCTCTAAGAGTTCTTGATAAAAGAAATATAATTTCTGGTCTTGAACAACTTGGATTTTTCCCTGAAGTCCTTCATAGATGGAGAATTCTTCTTGATGAACCCTATGGGATGATTTTAGTTACAGGACCAACAGGTAGTGGAAAAACAACAACTCTATATTCTTCATTAAATGAACTTGATAGCATCCATAAAAAAATCATAACTATTGAAGACCCTGTTGAGTATCATCTTAAAAATGTTAATCAAACGCAGGTAAATCCAAAGGCAGGATTAACTTTTTCAGTTGCATTAAGGTCAATTTTAAGGCAGGACCCTGATATAATAATGGTTGGAGAAATAAGAGATATAGAAACAGCAGAAATTGCTTTTAGAGCAGCACAAACAGGACATCTTGTTTTATCAACATTACATACAAATACAGCCCCTGGAGCAATTATACGACTTTTAGATATGGGAGTAGAACCATATTTAATTTCCTCTTCTTTAATAGGTGTATTAAATCAGCGACTTGTAAGAAGTATATGTAATTCATGTAAAGAAGAATATAAACCATACATTGAAGAAGTTAAAATCCTTGACCCAAAACTTTGTGAGACAACAGATATAAAGTTTTATAGAGGGAAAGGTTGTCATATTTGTAATGGTACAGGTTATGGTGGGAGAACAGGCATTTTTGAATTAATGGTAATAAATGAGGAGTTAAGGAGAGTGATTATAAAAAATCCTGATTTTTCTGAAATAAAAGAGGTTGCAAGAAGGTCTGGTATGGAGTTGTTGAGAGAAGATGGTATAAAAAAAGTTATTGCAGGTATAACGACAATTTCAGAGGTTCTTTATACTACAAGAAAAGAGGATTAATAATTTAATGAATCTTTTTTTAATTCATGTTTAAGTTCTTTTATATATTTTTTCAGATTTTCTAAATATATATAATCAATATCAATAAAGTTAATTCCATTAAGAAAAATATTCCTTACTTTTTTGATATGTTTTAATTTGACCTTTGCATAAAAAGGATAGGGTTTATGTCTTATATAGAAAGTAGTTTCAAAATCGTAAATAAAATTTTCTTTTAAAGGTATTTGTGTTTCAATTTTAGCACCAGAAAGAGAGATATTTATAATATTTCCTGTTATTTCTTCTTTATGCAAAATTCCTGTTTTTGTTTTTAATTTTGCAGGTAAAAATGGCACTTCATATCTTTCATCTTTCCTTTTTTCTGTTAAAATGTCTGTTTCTGGCAGGAAAACCATTCTTTCAATCCCTTGAGAGAAGATTTTTCCTGAAATGAAAAATTTTTTATCTTCTTCTTCAAAAAAAATTTCACCTCTTTTTCCAAGTTCTACAGGAATTGTCTTTACTTCAGATGGAACAGAAATTATCATTTTTCCCCACTTATCAATTTCAATTATTTCTCCATTTATTTTTTCATTATCAACAAAAATTGAAACCTTTTTAATCTTTTTTAAATCTTCTACCTTCATCTTACTTTTATTATACTTATATTTTTTAAAAATATAAAGGTTTATGGAAAAAAATAAAAAAATTGATATAATAAATATGATAATAAATTAAAAAAATGGGACCAGTAAAAATAAGAAAAGGATATGTGATAAAAGGATATGTGTTAAAAGAAATGATAGGAGCAGGAGGTTTTTCTACAGTTTATAAAGCAGAAACGATTGACCCATTGCCTTTATATAATTCAGTAATTGCTGTTAAAGTTTTACATCAAAGACGCCTTGAGAGACAACAGATAAAGCAATTCATAAAAGAAGGGAAGATTGCAAAAAGTTTAGAACATCCTAATATAGTTAAAGTATTTGATGTTATTCAGCAGGATGGAAATTTTTTTATTTTGATGGAATATCTTGATATTGATTTGATGAAAGCAATAAAGAATAATAGAAGAATTTTTAATGAAAGAAATTTAATTGATATTATTACTAAAGTAGCAAATGGATTATCCTATATTCATAAAAATGGAATAATTCATAAAGATATAAATCCATCAAATATTTTAATTTCATATTCACTTGATAAAATAAAGATTACTGATTTTGGACTTTCTAAAATAAGAAGAAAATTTTTCTTCAAGAAAGGATTTCATGGAGGGACTGAAGGATATGTACCACCAGAGTGGATAAAAGGTGAATCAGCAAATGAATTGGGTGATATTTATTCTTTTGGTAAAACAATTGAAAAAATATATAATGAACTTGGTTTTATAATTCCAACTCATATAAGAAATATAATTAAAATAGCAACAGACCCAAATCCTAACGATAGATTTGAAAGTATGGAAGGAATAATTTATATTCTTGAGAATAGGAAAATTGAATGATTAAATTTGTTTATTCAGAAGAATTATTAAAATATAAAGAGAATTCTCACCCTGAGTCCCCTGAAAGGATAAAAAATATAGTTGAATATATTAGAAAGAAAGGGAATTTTGATTTTGTAGAACCATCTCCTTGTCAAGAGGAAGATTTATATCTTGTTCATGATATTGAGTTAATAAAAAAAGTTAAAGAAAATACTTTTTTTGACCCTGATTGTCCAAATATTCAAAATATTTTTTATTTTGCTTCACTTTCCTGTGGTTCTGCTATAAAAGCAAGTGAAATTTCACTTGAAGGTTATATTGGTTTTTCTATTGGAAGACCTCCTGGACATCATGCTAGTAAAAATAATATTGGAGGTTTTTGTTATTTTAATAATATTGCAGTCGCTACTAAAAAATTATTATTGAAAAATTTTAAAGTAGCGATTTTAGATATAGATGGACATCATGGAAATGGAACAGAAGAGATTTTTAGAGGGCAGGAGAATGTAATTTATGTTTCAATTCATCAATTTCCAGCATATCCTGGAACTGGTAAATACTCTTTTGAAAATTGCTATAATTTCCCTATTCCACCTTTTTCAAGTTCAAAAAAATATATGGAAAAATTTAATAAATCTCTTGAAATTATAAAAAATTTTTCACCTGATATTATTGCTGTTTCCTGCGGTTTTGATGCATATAAAGAAGACCCATTATTAAATTTATCTCTTGATGAAACAGATTACTATATAATTGGGAAAGGAATTGCTTCTCTTGGTAAAAAAATTTTTTTGATTTTAGAAGGTGGATATAATATATTTAAGATTGGCAATTTATGTTATTGTCTTTGTTGTGGAATCTTAAAAGAATTTGATAAAAATAATAATGGATAAAAGAATTTTAGATAATTTCAAAAATCCAGAAGTTATTTATAGGAGTGCACCTTTTTGGTCTTGGAACGATGAATTAAAAATTGAAGAGTTAAAGTTTCAAATAGATAAAATAAAAGAGGGTGGATTTTGTGGGTCTTTTATTCATTCAAGAATTGGTCTTATTACACCTTACTTATCAGAAGATTGGATGGAATATATAAAAGAAATTGTTAAATATGCAAAGCAAAAAGGAATGAAGATGTATCTATATGATGAAGATAGATGGCCAAGTGGTTTTGCAGGAGGTATTATTTCAGAAAAGAAAGAGAATAGAATTAAAATTTTGAAAGTTTGGAAAAAGAAAAAGAGATGGTTTAAAAAAGTAGTAAATGGAGAAAATTCTGAATGGTTTAATGGACTTACATATATTGATACAATGAATGAAAAAACAGTTAATGATTTTATAAAATCAACATATGAAAAATATTTTAAATATTTAAAAAATTTCATTCCTTCTGTTATTCCTGCAATTTTTACAGATGAGGCAAATTATTTCCATTGGCGAACTATAAAAAAAAGAGATAAAAATATCTATTATTTCCCATGGACAAAAAACTTAAGAAAAAATTTTAAATTAAGATTTGGCTATGATATTTATGAGAAAATAAATTTACTTATTGAAGAGAAAGATGGATTTGAAAAAGTTAGATATGATTATTCAAGACTGATTTCCGAATTATTTATAAATAACTTTGGAGAGAATATTTATAATTTTTGTGAAAAGAATAAAATTTCACTTACAGGCCATTATCTATCCGAAGATACTATTGAAACACAAACTATTTATATTGGTGATGCTATGAGTTTATATGAATTTATGCAATGGCCAGGAGTTGACCATCTTGGAAGAAATTTAAAAAACCCATTAACTTTAAAACAATGTAGTTCAGTAGCAAATCAACTTGGAAAGGAAAGGGTATTGAGTGAATTATATGGATGTTCAGGACAAAATTTTACTATTGCAGAAAGAAAGTGGATTGGTGATTGGCATATTTCTCTTGGAATAAATTTTTTCTGTCCACATTTATATCTATATTCTTTAAGGGGATGTAGAAAAAGGGATTATCCACCAACTATTTCTCATCATCAGCCATACTGGAAATATCAAAAAGAAATTGAAGATTATTTTGCAAGAATCAATTTTATTATGAGTCAAGGTAAATTTTTGTCAGATATTCTTGTGATACATCCTATTGAGACAGGATGGGCTTTAAGAGGGAGCAAAAAAATTAAAAAATATGATGAAGAATTTTCAGAACTTGTCCCAAAATTGCTTGAAAATAGATTTGAGTATGAGTTGGGTAATGAGAATATAATAGCAAGATATGGAGATGTAGTAGATGATAAATTTAAAATAGGAAGGTGTGAATATAAATATATAATTATACCACCTTTAATTACCTTGAGGAAAAATACAATTGAATTGATAAAAAAGTTTATATTAAATGGTGGAACAGTTTTTGCTTCAGAAAAGTTTCCATATTTAGTTGAAGGAGAAAAGAAAGATATAGATTTCAAAAAAGATTCTATTTTTTATTCTTCAATAGATTCATTAATAGAAAAATTAAAGAAAGGAGTAAAAAGAGAGGTTGAAATATATGGAGAAAATGGGAAAGAGAATGCAGATTTATTTATTCATAGAAGAAGAATTGATGAAAATATTGAAATTTTATTTTTAAATAACACATCTATAAATAATTCATATAAATTTTATATATTATTGAAGTTTAAAGGAAATGTTTATAAGGCAGACCCTTTTAAAGGAGAAATATTTAATATAGAAGTTAATGAAGATATTGAAAAGATTATAATAGAAGAAGAATTACCACCAATTGGTTCTTCTCTTTTCATAATTGATAAAAGTGAAAATCCATTAATTTTTAAAAAAAAGAAAATAAATGAAAGAATAGAAAAGTTTGAAATTAAAAATTGGGAGATTGATATTAAAGGACCTAATATTTTAATAATTGACCAATGTAGGTTTAAAA
>JAMWCO010000050.1 GCA_023818785.1 Candidatus Omnitrophota bacterium | reverse complement strand
GAAGGAACAACCTTTACAATAACTTTACCAAAATTATAGGAGTGCTTTTGACAGAAATTATTATACTTTCTATTGTTCAAGGTATATGTGAATGGTTTCCTATTAGCAGTTCAGGACATCTTTTTTTAATTCGTAAAATTTTAGGACTTAAGGTAGATATAAATTTTGATATTTTTTTACATCTTTCTTCTCTTTTTGTTATAATTATTTTTTTTAGAAAAGAGATTGTAAATGTAATAAAAGGTTTCTTCACTTTTGATAAAGAAAATGAGAATTTTAAATTGAGTTTTTATATAATTTCTGCAAGTTTTATTACAGGATTAATTGGTTTTTTTCTAAAAGATAAAAATTTTCTTGAGAATAAAAATGTTGTCTCCTTTGGTTTTTTTACCACAACAATTCTACTTTTTCTATCAGGTAGAAATGGAGAAAAAAAAATAAATTTTAAAAGTTCTTTATTAACTGGTTTTTTTCAAGGGATTGCCCTTATCCCTGGAATTTCAAGAAGTGGAACAACTATTTCTATAGGTAAGATTTGTGGTGTAGAAAGTAAAGAAGCATTTAATTTTTCTTTTTTAATAGGTATACCTGCTATAATTGGTGCAATATTGGTTAAATTTGATGAAATAAAAAATATAAGATTTGATTTTATAATTATAGGATTTCTAATATCTTTTATAATAAGCATTATGACCCTTTATTTGTTAAAAAAGATTTTAATTAAAGATAAATTTAAATATTTCTCTATTTATACCTTTATTGTTTTCCTTCTTTCTTTATTTATTAAGCAATAGGATATCTTCCAAAGCGAATCCCTGATTCAAGAAATTCAATATAATTTTCTTCTTCTTCCGATGAAATTGGTGCAGATTCAGGAATATCAGAAGGGATTAAAATAAATCTACCTTTTCTTGCACCTTGAATTAGACAATCTTTTACTAAATTCTGTATATCATACCTTGTTCTGAATTGCATATCTTCTCCAAGAATACCACCCATTATTGTAATATCATCACCAATAATCCTTCTTGCTTTTAGGATTCTATTTGGAATTTCAATGCCATTACAGATTGGTTCTATAATATCTATTCCCATTTTTAAAACAAGTGGTAAAAGTTCTTCTATCCCATCATGCCAATGGTAGCATATATAATTAAAATTTCCTCTTTTTAAAATTTCAATAAGTGGTTTATCAAATCTTAAGACAAATTCAGAAAATGTTTTTTTTATATCTGGGAAATATTCTAAAGGTAAATTTGGTGGAGTTGCATATTCTGCCCCTCTAATTCTTATGATTGTATTTGAAATGGAAAAAGAAATAAATTTGTAAAGGTCAACTAATCTCTCATAAATTTTTTCAAGTAATTGCATAATAAGTTTTGGATAATCAAGAGCAAATTTACTAAAATCTCCAGGAGCAAATAAAAATCCAACAACACCAAGTGGGTCAGGAATAGACAAAACCATAACTCCTTTATCTCCAAGATTTCTTTCTAATATATGAAAATCTGTAAAATCTGGCTGATAAGGGATATAAGGAAGAGATAAAAACTTATGAATATCTTTTTCTCTTTCAATCCATGGCTTTTGAACCCATTGATGTACACTTGTATTTGAAGTCCTCGCAATTCTTACAAGTGTTCCATAATCTGTTTCAACAGTCAATTTTACTGTTGTTGATAAAGGTGTATCCTGATATTCCTCCACTTTCAAATCAATTGAACCTGGTGCAGAAAAGAAAAAACCAGTCTTTGGTCTATAAAACTGAAATGTATCCTGTAATTCTTCTGCTTTTTTAAGTAAATTCTCAAAACTTTTATGTTTTGCCCAAAAACTTTCTTTATCAAAAGGATTGATTTTATATAATGAAACAGGAACTCTATCAGGAATTCCCCCTCTTAAAACTGTTTGAATTCTTTCTTTACTTGTCATTATTTTCTACCAAGAATTTTATCCATTGCCAAAGATGTATTATAAATTTTTGTTTCTGGATAATATTTATAAGGCGATACTTCTGCAGTTAAATAACTATCATAATTTATTTCTTTTAATGCTTTTATAACTTCTGGCCAGTTAACATCTCCTTCAAGTAAATCACAAAATCCATTTATGTTGCCAATAGAAAGTTTAAAATCTTTTAAATGAATTCTTTTAATAAGTTTTCCAAGTATTCTTATCCACATTTCAGGAAAACCAATAATTAAAATATTCCCAACATCAAAATAGACCTTAACATATTCTGACTTAAATTCCTCAACATAATTTTTCATTTCAAGTGGACTTAACAAAAACTTATTCCAGACATTTTCAACACATATATATACTTTAAATTTTTCAGCAAGTTCTAAGTATTTTTTTATTGATTCCTGACTATTTTTGTAAGCAATGTCATAACTAACAATTTCTCCATCACCTGCCAAAGGAGAAACAACTCCAGGAACTACTAAAATTGCATCTGTGCCAATATAATTTGCAATTTTAATCCCTTTTTCAAGTAATTCTTCACCTTTTTTTCTTTTTTCTTTATCTAAACTTGATAAAGGATATTTCCAAAATTGACCTACAAGTAAACTTGAAATTTCAAGTCCGTTTTTCCTTATAATTTCTGCCACTTTTTTTGCTTCACTTTCTTTACAATTTAAGTTTAATATCCCACCTTCTTCAGATGTATTCATTTCAATACCTTCAAAGCCAGCATCCTTAATTATTTTTAAACCATCTTCAAACTTAATACTTTCTGGCAAAATCCACATATTTACACTCTTTTTCATAATTTCCTCCCTTCTTTTTAAATATGGTCAATTAATGGAAAAAATAAATCAATAGGTAAAAAATTTCTACATATTCTCTTCAAATTCTGTTCAATTTTTAAAAAATCATCTGATAGATTAAAAAATAATCTTACCATTTCATCTTCTTTTAATCTTATTAAATTTTCACTTTCCTGAATAAATTTAACTTTGCCATTTTCCTTTTTTATCCCAATTTTCTCTTTCCCTTCTATCTCAAACAAAATTTCTTCTTTTTCTGGAATGCCTTTCTCAATAAAAGGCAAGAATGTTTCAATTGTTTTTTTAAGAGATATAATCTTTATCATTCCTGCTGTTGAAGAATTCCAACTTGATGATACTTTTAATATTATTTCAGGAATTTCATAGAAATTTGGGAATTCTAAATAAAACTTAATTTTCCCAAACCTTTCTGATAGATATTTCAAAATCCCAAGGATAACATTTGGTTCTCCTGCAAATTCATATACTTTTGTTTCTGATGACTGTTCATTTATAACAACATAAGAAAAATTTTCTCCTTCATCTGAATAATATAATGAAACAAATAATTTTTTGTAAATTTCATCAAAATATTCAATACTTCTTTCTAACCTATAACTTTTTTTATTATATGCATCAATAACCTTTAACAATACTTCTTTCTCTCCAAGATACTTTTTCACTTTTACAGAATTAACCTTTTGTTTTTCCAGTCCCCTTAATGTTATAGTAAGATTTATAATTTTCCCTGAATTTTCATAACCAAAATTTATATATCTATGTCTATCTCCCCATAAAATTGAAAGTGGATAACCATCTTTTTCCATTTTTTTAATTGCTTCTTTTAATAAAATTGTCATATAGCCCTTCCCTCTTTCTTCATATTTGGTTGATACAGCACCAATTCCAGCAATCTTAATTTTAATATTATTATAAATTAAGGTGAGTGGGAAAATCCTTACAAGTGAACATAGTTTATTATTTTCTTCAATAATTAAAATATTACTAAAATCTGTGTTTTCCTTCTTCCATGATTGGGGATAAGATAAGGGGAAGAGATTATAGAAATGTCCATAAGCATCTTCTAAAAATCTCATTATCTTTTCATATTCATTTGGATAAGGATTTCTCATAACCATTATAAAAAGTATAATACTTAAAATTTAATCTGTCAAACCATTGCAAATTTACCATCCATTAGGAGATCTGACTTGCTTTTGTTAAAATTTAGCAAAATTGAGAAAATTTAAGTATAATTTAACTAAAAGGTTAAAGTTATGAAAATATGTATACTTGCTGGAGAAAAATCTGGTGACAATTATGGTTCACTTTTATGTAGAAATTTTAAAGAATTAAAGCCAGATATATTTATCTTTGGGACAGGTGGAGAAAGGATGGAAAAAGAAGGTGTAAATTTAATAAAAGGGATGCCTTTTGGACAGATGGGTTTTTCAGGTGTTATAAAAAAAATTTTCTCATACATCTCTTTTCTGAAAAAGATAATAAAAGAGATAGAGAGACAAAATCCAGATATCATAATATTCATTGATAATCCAGGCTTCAACCTTGAAATTGCAAAACGACTAAAAAAGAAATTTAAAACTTTCTATTATATACCTCCAAAAATTTGGGCACATAATTATAAAAGGATTAAAATCTTAAAAAAATATGTTGATTTTGTAATACCAATCTTTCCATTTGAATGTGAAATTTACAAAAAAGAAAATATCCCTTATTTTTATTTTGGGCATCCTTTTGTTGACCTTATTAAAGAGAAAGATATACAAGAAACAACTGTAAAAAACAAAAAGATAAAAATAGGGATTTGTCCTGGAAGTAGAAAAGAGGAGATTATTTATAACTTACCTATAATAAAAAAGATAGTAGAAGACCTAAATAAAAAAATCAATTTAGAAGTTTTAATATCATTATCGGATGAAAGTTTTAGAAGAGATATAGAAAAAATACTTAAAGGTACAGATTTCTTGTATAAAATAACTGATCAACTTTATTGGTTAATAGAAAATTCTGATGTAATTTGTGCTGTATCTGGAACAGTTAATCTTGAAGTTGCTTATTTTGAGAAACCAATTATTGTATTTTATAAAACATCTTTTTTTAATTATCTTTTTGCTAAATTGGTGGTAAAATTGAATATAATAAGTCCTGTTAATATAATTTTAGGAGAAAAGATAGTTCCTGAATATATACAGAATTTTAAGATAGAAGAAGCAGAGAAAGATATAATTGATTTAATTGAGAGAAAAGATTTATATAATAAAGAGATAATAGGGTTTAAAAAAATGAAAGATATGTTAAAAGAAAAAAATGTAAGTCGGGCAATTGCTGAGTTTATAATAAAAGGAGTAAAAATTTGCTAAAAGAATATTTGAAAATCAAAAATTATGTTAAAACAAACTGGAGATATTTTTTCATAGGTATAATTTTTTTACTTTTAAGTATTTCTTTAAATACTATATCTTTATCAACCATAATTCCTCTACTGGACAGAATTCTATCAAGAAGAAAAATAACTCTACCTGAAAATTTACCATATTTTATAGGTGTTAAGTTAGAAGGTTTTATATCAAAACTTAATTCCTATGAACCACTCTTAATTTTAAAATATTTGATTTTTTTTATGATATTTGCATTTTTTCTAAAAGGATTATTTTTTTACTTAAATAATTATTTTTTCAAACTTTTTTCAACAAGAATTTTAACTGAGTTAAGAGAGAAAATTTATACAAAATTTTTAAATCTTTCACTTGATTTTTTTACAAAAAAACAAACAGGTGAGTTAACAACAAGGGTGATATATGATGTTGGAATTTTAAGTAATGCTCTTGAATCATTTTTCCCAAATTTTGTCTTCCCAATTTTTCTTGTAATAAGTTATTTATTCATAATCTTTATTATTGATTGGAAATTAAGTTTGATCTCAATTTTTATTTACCCTGTTATACTTATGCCTGTTTTTAATTTGACTAAGAAACTAAGAAAACTTGGTAGAGCAATTCAAGAAACATATGGAAGGATTGCTAATGTTATAAATGAAAGTATTTTCGGTCAGAAAATTATAAAAGCATATAATCAGGAAGAAAATTTTATAAATAAATTCAGAAAAGATAATGAAAATATTTTTAAAATAATTATATCAATGAATAAAAGAATCCTCCTTATATCCCCTTTTATAGAATTTTCAGGAGTAGTTGCTTCAAGTTATCTAATTTATTATGGTGGGAGAAAAGTTATAGAGGGAACAATAACTCCTGGATTCCTATTCCTTTTTTTCTTCTCTCTTTTTTCAATTATAAACCCCTTAAAAGGACTTATAAATACTTATGCCCACTTAAAACATTCAAGTTCTGCTTTACCAAGAATATTTAGTATCCTTGATTATAAAGGGAAAATAGAAAATGGGGATGGGAAAATTTTTGAAGGATTGAAAGAAAAGATTGAATTTAAAAATGTATGTTTTGCATATGAGCAGGCCTTTATTCTTAAAAATATAAATTTTGTAATAAATAAAGGAGAAAAAATAGGGATAGTCGGTAAAACTGGTTCTGGGAAAAGTACATTAGTTGCTCTTCTATTAAGATTTTATGATACAACATCTGGAGAGATTCTTATTGATGGAGAAAATATAAAAAATTTTAAACAAAATTCATTAAGAAAACATATTGGATATGTTCCACAGGAACCAATTATTTTTTATGGAAGCATAAAAGATAATATAACATTTGGAGATTACAACGAGAAAAGATTTAAAGAGGTTATAGAGGATGTCGGTATTAAGGATTTTATAGATAGTTTCCCTGAAAAAGAGAATACTATTATTGGAGAAAGAGGGGAGAACCTTTCTGGAGGTCAGAAACAGTTAATTTCAATAGCAAGGGCAATATATAAAGAGCCTGAAATTTTAATTTTTGATGAGGCAACAGGTTCTTTAGATAGTGAATCTGAAAAGATTATTCAATCAGCAATTGAAAAGATAATGGGAAAAAGGACAGTTTTTATTATTGCCCACAGGTTATCTACAATTAAATCTGTTACAAAAATTATAGTTCTTGAAGATGGAGAAATAGTTGAAGAAGGAACTCATGAAGAATTATGTGAAAGAAAAGGTCTATATTACAAATTTTTAACATTACAACAGTTATAATTTTATCTTTGTAATTTGAATTTTTTAAATCCTAATTTAAAAGCAGGAGACTTCTTTTTCAATCTAAAATCAAACTTTTTAATATTATAAAATAAAGGGTCTGAAATAATAGAATTTTTATCCATCCCTTTTTCTTTCCATTCTTCCCACAAATATCTTTTACCATTTCTATCAAAAAATTTTATTTTTTTATTATTTATATTCCAGTATAAATTCTTATCAAAAATAAAATTGAAATCAAGTGCTCCTTCTATCCATTTTTCTGTTTTACCTATAACAATATTATTTTCAAAAATAAATCTTTTATGTTGTTCTGGTCTTGAAATTTGTATTTGTTGTTCTTTCCCAAAAGCAAAAATATTATTTCTTACAATATTTTCTTTGCCATAATGTTGATGAAAAGATCCATGGGTAGTATTATAAACAAGGTTATTTTCTGCTATTATAAAACTACTTCCTTCATCAAAATATATACCCCATCCACCATACCAGTATCCATAAATATCATGGAAAATGTTATTTGAAATTAAAGTCCCTTTTTGTATTCCAAGAGTATATATCCCACCCATATCATTTAAAATAGGCCCATCTCCATTTTTCTTTTTCCCTATATGATGAATATGATTAAATTTTACAATATTACCACTTGCCAATGATTCTTTATATCCCCATGTCCATCCAATACTTATTCCAGTGTAATAAAAATTATATATCTCATTATTTAAAATTTTATTATTAAAACTTTGACCTATCCATATACCAACACTACTTTGAAAAATTTCTCCTCCATCTCTAATAATACAACTATTCATTTCATTCCCAAATGTTTGTAAATTCTCCTCTTTTCTTATAACCGCTTCTCCTATCTTTATTCCACCAGCACCTAAATCATAAATTTTACAATTAATAATTTTATTATTTTGGCAACCTTTCCCAAATTCAATACCATAATTACCAATATTACATATTTTGCAATTTTCAAATTTTATATTTCTTGCTCCTTCACAATAAATAGCACCAGGAACACCAACGGCTGCCTGCGGAAAACCTCCAATTAAACTTTCTTCTGGAAAATACCACTCAGTATGAGAAAAAGTAATATTATAAAAATTTATATTTTCAACAAATTTATTTTTTTCTGGATTACCAATAATTTTTAAAACATTTTCAAATTTCGGTATTATAAATTCAAATTTTTTTATTTTTTTATCTGGATAGAAATAAAGAATATTTTTTTCATAATCAAAATACCATTGATTTTTTTTTATATATTCAAATATATTTTCAATATAATAAAGGTCATTATTTTTTATTGGTTTAAATACAGTTTTTTTACTGAATTCAATAATTCCTTTTTCTTCATCAATAGATAAAACTGGTAATCTTGACTCTACCCATCTATTAAAGAAAATAACTTCCCAATTTCTAAATACTTTATATTTTTTTATATCACCTTTATAAAATTTAAATTTATAAACTCCTTCATTAAACTCTTTTTTCTCATCATCTTCACATACTCCAGCAACTTTTAAATAACTATTTTTAGGAAATCTTGCTCTATATATTCTTTTTCCATTCAACCAAAAGTTTCTTAAATTTTTATTTTCTATTTGAAATAAAAAGAATTTTTTACCATTTATCTTTTTTTCATCCCAATTTTTTATTTTTTCACCAGCACTAATTATTACTTTTTCATTTTTATATGCCATTATAATAATTGGAAATTTAGAACTCCCTGAGTGTTCTGGTTTTATCTCAATTGGTTTTTTAAGAAAATAAGTACCACCTCTTAAAATAATTAAAATCTGTTTTTTAAGAATACCTTTATTTTCCTTTTTTATATTTAAAATCTCATCTATTGCTCTTTGTAAAGTTGAAAATGGTCCATCATTTTTTATTCTTTCAGGATATCTACCTGTAAAAGAATCATCACCATTAAGAGAGACATACAAAATATCTAAATTCTTATTCTCTATTTTCTCCATATTCAATAAACTTTAAAAAATTTTTTCTTATTTGTCAACTTTGCCAAACCTCCGAACCGGGTTCGGAAAAAATTGAAGAAGTTGAAAAAAAGGAAATTAGCAGCAAAGAAAAACAGGATAAAAGAGTTAAAGTATGTGTAAATTATCTATAGAAGATGAAAAAGTGTTCACAATGTATTCAACTTATACATTGACTGTTGTTTAAAAGATAGGATGTCGTAATCCCATCGGTTATCATAGTTGTAAAAGGAGGTAGCCGATGGGAAAATATATTCAATTAAAGTAAGGGAAAGGTTTGAAGTGATGAATTTA
>JAMWCO010000049.1 GCA_023818785.1 Candidatus Omnitrophota bacterium | reverse complement strand
TGGTTCTGGTAAATCAGGTAAGATATTATACCATACTTTTGGCATCTCTTTTTCTGACAAATAAATCTTATTTTCTTCCATCTTTTTCCCTCTTTAATTTATAAATTCTTTTATTTTTTCTTCTATATTTTTACTTCTTAAAATTGCTTCACCAACAAGAACTCCTTTTACACCTTCATTTTTCAAAATCTCAACATCATTTCTACTTTTAATCCCACTTTCACTAATGACAATTATTTTATCAGTAGGTATATATTTAATCAAATTTAAAGTATTATTTATATCTGTTTTTAATGTAGTCAAATCCCTATTGTTGATTCCTAAAATTTTATTTTCCCAATCTTCAATAATATTAAAAATTCTTTTTAAATCATATACATCAAATACCTCTACCAAAATCTCAAGATTTAAATTTTTACAAATACTTATAAATTTTTTTAATCTTTCATCATCAAGAATTCTGACTATTAAAAGTATAAAATCAGCACCATAAAAATTTCCTTCATATATTTGATATTCATCAATTACAAAATCTTTCATAAGAACTGGTATTTTAACTTTTTCTTTAACATCTTTTAAATCATTTATTGATCCAGCAAAATATGGTTCACATGTCAAAACAGAAATTCCACTTACTCCACTTTTTTCATATATTTCTGCGATTTTTCTAAAATCAATGTTTTCATTTATTATACCTGATGAAGGAGAAGTCCTTTTTATTTCACAGATTATCCCAAAACTTTCTTTTAATCTATTATAAATACTATATTTTCTAAAATTTTCAGAGATTCTATTATTTAATTTTTCTATTGAAATTTCTTTTTTCTTTTTTTCTACAATCTTCCTTTTTTCTTCAAGAATTTTTTCAAGTATATTCATTCTTCTTCTAATCCCTTAAGTTTTTTTATAAATCTTTCAGCAATTTCTTTTCTTTCAGGATACCTATTCTTTATTTTTTCCCATTCTTCTATTGCCTTTTCTTTTTCATTTCTTTTCATATATATTTGTGCTTTTAAACTCTCTATATAAAAAGGATGATTATATTTTTCTGCTTCATTAAGATATTCAATTGCTTTATCAAATTTCCCTTCATTATAAAAAAACCATCCGATTTCCCAGTATAATCTGTAATCTTTTGAATTTTTTTCAATACCTTCTTTCATAAATCTAATTGCATAATCTTTTATTCTTTCTTTTTTTATCCCTTTATATTCAGGAGCAATTCCATTTATCAAAAACCATCCACCAACACAATAAGCATTTATATCATTAGGTGAAATTCTTGTGATTAAATAGAAAACTGGAAAAATTTTTGAATATTGTCCTTGGTGCCAGTAATTGTCAACTATAAGATAAAGTAAGTCAACAACTCCATCTGTCAAATTTGGGAAATTACATAAGTCAATAATTGCTTGCTCTTTCAGATTTAAATCAATATTGTCCTGAGAAAGAGTTAAATTGTAAATTAAAAATATAAAAAATAAAATTCGCTTCATTTATTTATGAATTCTAAAATCTCATTAAATTTATTGTAAGGAATCCCTTTTTTTAAAATGTTATTACAAATTTCAATTCCTTCTTCTATTTTATTTACAATATTACAAATTTTCAAAAGAAAAGAAGTATTCAGACAAACAATATCTTTTTTTGGCCCCTTTTCTTTCCCTTTAATGATATTAATTAATATTTCAGCATTTTCTTTTAAACTTCCTCCTTTTATTTCTTCTATTTTACATCTTTTTAATCCAAAATCTTCTGGATAGATTTCAAATTCTTTAATTCTATCAGCAACTTCAACTATATATGTCTTTTTAGTAAGACTTATCTCATCAATACCATCTTCAGAATGAAAAACATAACCTTTTATTCCAAGGTTTCTAAAAACATAAGGTATAATCTTTAAAAGAGAATATTCATTTACTCCCATAATCTGATAATTTGCAAAAGCAGGATTACATAAAGGTCCAATTATATTAAAAATAGTCCTAAATCCAAGTTCTTTTCTTACTTCAGCAACATTTTTCATCGCTTTATGATATAAAGGTGCAAATAAAAATGCAAATCCAAATTTTTCAAGTAAATTTTTACTTTTTTCAGGCTCAATATCTATTTTGTATCCTAAATATTCAAGAACATCTGCACTACCACAAGAACTTGTAACAGACCTATTTCCATGCTTTGCAACTACAAGTCCACAAGATGCTGCAACAATAGCAGATGTTGTGGAAATATTAAAAGTTCCTGAATAATCGCCACCTGTTCCACATGTATCACATATTTTTTTATTTTTAATTTTTATTTTTATCATTTTATCCCTCAATAACTTTACTGCACCAGTTATTTCTTCTGGACTTTCTTTTTTAACTCTTAATAATGTAAGAAAGGCTGCTGTTTTTATAGAAGATATTTCTTTTTCCATAATTTTATTAAAAATTTCATAAGTTTCATCAATCGTTAAATTTTCACTTTCAAGGAGTTTTTTAAATATTTCTTCCATTCTATACCTCTTTATTAGAAAATTCTAAAAGCAATCTATCCATTCTCTATTCTTTCTCATATTTTAAATTATAACAAAATTCTATATTCCTTCAAAATTAAAATATATCTGTAAAAATAAATCTGAAGAAAATGAAAAGTATTCAACTTATACAAACTCTTGACAAGATTAAATTTTTATTTTAAAATTAGTTTAAACAAACTTTTTTAGTTATGACTAAAATAAAAAGATTATCGGAAGTAAAAGAAGGGAA
This sequence comes from Candidatus Omnitrophota bacterium, assembly GCA_023818785.1. Lineage (GTDB taxonomy): Bacteria > Ratteibacteria > UBA8468 > B48-G9 > JAFGKM01 > JAMWDI01. The sequence continues at coordinate 6,653 of JAMWCO010000049.1, read as the reverse complement.
ATATAAAGTAATTGATATATTAAAACCTGGGAAACTCAAAAAATTAAGTAATATAGGAATTCTTATTGGAGATATTATTGAAGTAATAAAATCTGGTCCAGGTCCAGTAATAATAAAAAATAAAAATACTACAATAGGAATTGGATATGGTATAGCAATGGATATAATAGTAGAAAAAATGGAATAGGAATGGAAGAAAAAATAGTTGCAATTGTAGGAAATCCAAATACAGGGAAAACTACAATATTTAATGCTTTAACAGGTTCAAGACAGAAAATAGGAAATTGGCCAGGTGTTACTGTTGAGAAAAAAGAAGGATATTATATTTATAAAAATATAAAATTTAATGTTATTGATTTACCAGGAACATATACTTTGACTGGAGAAAGTGAAGACCAGAAGATTGCTATAGATTTTCTTATTCAAAATAAGAGTGATATTTTAATCGTAGTTGCAAATGGATTAAATCTTGAGAGAAGTCTATATTTTTTGATTTTGCTTAGAGAACTTCATAAAAATATTATTGTTGATTTGAATATGGTAGATTTAGCAGAAAAAGAAGGGATAAATTATGATCTTTTACACTTAGAAAAATTACTTAAAGTTAAGTTTGTAAAAACTGTCGGGAATAAAAATATTGGAATTGAAAATTTAAAAGAAGAAATTTATAAAAGATGTAAAGAACCTACTTCTGAATTTTTTATATTTAATTATGGAGAAGAGATAGAAAAATCTATTTCTGAAATTATTGATATTATTAAAGAATTTAATCTATCTTATCCAAAAAGATTCCTTGCTTTAAAAATTTTAGAGAAAGATGAATATTTTATTAACTTAATCAATTTTGAAAATTATAAAAAAATAAATGATTTAATTGTTAAATTAGAAAAATTTTTTAATAAGCCAATAGAGAGAGTTTTAATAGAAAAAAGATATGGAATTATTCATGGTATTGTAAAAGAAACATTGATTGGAAGAAAGAAGGAATTAAAAATAGAAATTACAGAAAAGGTAGATAAAATTTTAACAAATAATTTTTCAGGACCTTTAATATTCTTTCTTATTATGTTTTTAATTTTTGATTTAATTTTTGTTTTTGGAGGACCTTTAGAAAACTTTTTAGAACTTATTCTTGAAAAATTAAAAAATTTTTTTGTAAAATCTGATTTATCAGTTTGGATAATCTCTTTAATTAATGATGGAATAATTTCTGGTGTTGGTTCTGTAATATTATTCCTCCCAAAAATTTTTCTTTTCTTTTTTCTCTTTTCTATTCTTGAAGATACTGGATATATAGCAAGAGCAGCAATAGTTGCTGATAGATTAATGCATAAAATTGGTCTTCATGGTAAAAGTGCCATACCTTCAATTTTAGGTTTTGGATGTAATGTACCTGCAATAATGGGCACAAGAATTTTAGAAGGGAAAAAAGATAAAATTTTAACTTCTATTTCAATTCCATTTATGAGTTGTTCTGCACGACTTCCTGTCTATCTTTTATTTACAAGCATTTTTTTCAAAGAAAATCAAGGAATAATTATTTTTTCTTTATATTTATTTGGCATCATTGTTGGAATTTTAAGTATCAAAATTTTTGGTTCTGTTTTTTTAAAAGAAGAATCATTGCCACTAATAATAGAATTACCACCATTTAGAATTCCTTATTGGAAAAATATATTAATTGAAACTTGGACAAGAACAAAATATTTTTTAAAGAAGGCAGGAACAATTATATTTGTGGGTGCTTTAGTCTTATGGCTTTTAAGTTATTTCCCAGACCCAAATAATTATGGTGGAGAATCAAATTTTATTGGAAGATTAGGAAGTTTTATTTCTCCTATATTCAAATTTTCAGGTTTTGGTTTTTGGCAGGCAGGTGTTGCTCTTATATTTGGGATTTATGCAAAAGAACTTGTTGTAGGAACTTTTGGTACTCTATTTGGCTTTGAAAATTTATCAAATACTTTAAGTATATATTTTTCTCCTATCTCTGCTTATGCTTTTATGATTATGAGTTTACTATATATGCCATGCCTTGCTACTTTTTTAGTTTTAAAAAGAGAGATTGGAATCAAATGGACTCTTATTTCTCTTTTCTGGTCATTATTTATTGGGTGGTTATTTTCAGTAATTTTTTATCAAACATTCACATTTTTAACAGGAGGCTAATTTGTTAACCAAAAGTTTAGAGGATTATCTTGAAGCAATTAAAATTTTAACAGATATAGGGAAAATAACAAGAGTAAAAGAAATAAGTAAATTTTTAAATGTCAAAGAATCATCTGTTGTTAATGCATTAAATATTTTAAAAGAAAAGGGATATATTAAGCAAGAAAAATATGGCTATATTGAATTAACAGATTTAGGTAATAAAGAAGCAAAAAAAATTCTTAAAAAACATAAAATAGTACTTAGATTTTTAACAGATATTTTAAGGGTTTCTGAAAAAACTGCTCAAAATGATGCATGTAAAATTGAACATGTAATAAGTAATGAAACAATTAAAAAAATATTTGAATTTCTTGTAAATCAAAAAAGATAATCATATAAACTTTTTCAAAAAATATGGCAAACTAAATAAAGATGATTGAATATCTGGTAAATAAAACTTAAATTTTTTATTTATAGTTTTTATTGGTTTTTCATCAATTCTTATATCTCCTTTAATTCCTACTATAAAAACCCAATTAGGTAAAAGTCCAAATACAGGAGAAGAATAAATTTTTACTTCTTTAAAAATTTCCTTTAAATTTTTATAAAGATTTCTAATCCTTTTAGAATGTAAAAAAATAGGTGTTCCACCTTGTGTCACAAATATCCCATTTTTATTTAAGTGTTTAAAACATAATTTAAAAAATTCATCTGTATATAAAGGACAGGAGGTTTCTTCTCCAGGGTCAGTTGCATCTACTATAATCACATCATATATTTCTTTATCATTTTTTATAAATTTAAATCCATCTTCAATAATAACTTCGCTTCTTTTATCTTTAAATGCACCCTTATCAAACTTTAAGTATTTTTTAGCAATTTCAATCATATCTTCATCTATATCAACCATTTTTACTTTTTTTACAGGATGTTTTAAAACCTCTCTTAAAGTAGCACCTTCTCCACCACCAATTATTAAAACATTCTTAGGGTCTGGATGAGCAAATAAAGCAGGATGCACAAGTATTTCATGATAACTTTCTTCTCCTTTTTCAATTGATTGAATTAAACCATCTATAAATAGAACCTTTCCAAAATTAGTTGTTTCATAAACTTCTATTTTTTGATATTTTGTTTTCTTTTCTATAATTTTCTTTTTTATTTTTAAAGCAATTCCTATTCCATAGGGTTCATACCAATCAATTACAATATTATTACTTTTTTTCTGCATATATTCCCCTTTCAATCTTAATTATAGATGGTTTTTTACTTTTTAGTTCTTCAATAATAAATTTTACTGCTTTTTCTGGCATGGTTTTTTCTCCACAAGTATAAATGTCAACTCCAGCATATTTTGCTTCTGGCCAGGTATGAATACTAATGTGACTTTCAGAAATTAAAGCAAATCCACTAACTCCATAAGGAGAAAATTTATGAATTTTTATATGTAATAATGTGGTTTTTGCCTCTTTAACTGCTTTTTCTAATATGTCTTTTACCTGGTCAGGAGAGTCTAAAATTTTAGAATCGCATTCATAAAGGTCTAAAATAATGTGGGAACTTTTTGGAGGAATAGAAAATAAAAGTTTCTTCATTTTTCCCTCCTTTTTTCATCATTTTTCACCTCCCTTCTTTTTCAAGAAAAAAGATATTATAATATATTTATAAAAAATTTTTGAGAATTTGTCAATAAAAAATTATATGAATTTAGTGATTGATATAGGAAACAAAAAAGTAAAAATTGGAATTTTTAAAAAGGGAAAAATAATTAAATTTTGCGACTCTCTAACTTCTTCTTTTGAAAATTTCTACTTCCCTGAAGAATGGAAAAATTTTAAAATTGAAAGATGTGGTATTTCTTCTGTAGTCCCTGATTTAAATTCTTCAATAGAAAAAAAGATAAAAGATTTTTTTAATATTGAACCTTTGTTTCTTACATATAAAAATTGTGGAATAAAAATAAAAATAAGAAATCCAGAAAAAGTTGGAATAGATAGGATAGTAAACTGTAAAGGTGCTTCTGAAATTTTTGGTTATCCTGTTATAATTATTGATATAGGAACAGGTACAACAATAGATATAGTTGATAAAAATAAAAACTTTATAGGTGGTTTTATTTTACCAGGACCTGAACTATGGATAGATTCGCTAAAGAAGACATCATTAATAAAAGAAATTAAATTTAAAATAGGTAAATTTATTGGAAAAGATACATCTTCTGCCATATATCTTGGACTTAAATATGGTCTTTCAGGTGCTATTGAAAAAATTATATATAAATTTAAGGAAGTATTTGAAGAACAAATCATAGTTTTAACTGGAGGATATAGTTTTGAATTTAAAGAACTTTTAAATTTTAAAAAAAAATTGAGACCATATTTAACTCTTGAAGGAATAAATATAATATTAAATGAATATGAAAAAAATTGAAGATTATTTTGTTTTTGAGTTTGAAAATCTTTCTTCAACTATGGATGTAGCAAAAGAATTTTTGAAAAAATATGAAAAAGTTATAATTCTTGCAAAAAAACAAAGTGAAGGTAGAGGACGATATGGAAGAAAATGGTTTTCTCCAGAAGGTGGCTTATATTTTTCTTTTACATTAAAAAAAAATGAAACTACTAATTTCTTATCAGAAATAACTTCTTTAAGTCTGATTGAAACATTTAAATATTATGGAATAAAAAATTGTAAAATAAAATTTCCAAATGATATAATAATAAATGATAAAAAAATCTGTGGTATTTTAATTGAAAAAAGCGGAGATTTTTATATAGTAGGTGTAGGTGTGAATGTCAAAAAAAATGAAAATTTGAAAATAAATAATTATATAGCAATGGAAGATATTCTGAACATAGATTTAAAAACAGAAGATATCCTTATAAATTTTATTTATAATTTTAAAAAAATAACTGAATTGTTTAGAAAAAATAAAGAGATTGGATTGAAAGAGTGGAGTGAAAATCTTATAAAATGACTGAAATTCCATTAAGTTCTTATTTTATACTTTTATTTTTAATTTTACTTTCTGCTTTTTTCTCTTCTTCAGAAACTGCTTTTATATCTCTTGGCAAACATCATTACCAAAAAATTCTTGAAATGGATAGAAAGAAAGGAGAAAAATTGAGTTTCTGGTTTGAAAATCCTGAAAGAATTTTAATAACTACACTTGTCTGTAACAATTTTGTTAATATCCTTGCTTCTGTTTTTGCAGCAACTATTTCTTATAATTATCTGCATAAAATTATTCCTTCTATTATTGCTGGAATAATGACATTTGTTATTATTATATTTGGAGAAATAATACCTAAGAGTATAGGTAAAAAACATTCTGAAAAAATTGCACTTCTTACTGCTTATCCCTTAAAACTTTTCTCAACAATTCTTTATCCTTTTGTCAGATTACTTATCTTTATTTCCAATTTATTTTTAATTATTTTTAAAGAAAAGATAGAAACAATTATACCTATTTTAACTGAAGATGATGTAAAAGCAATGATTACAGCAGGAGAAGAAGAAGGAATTATAGAAAAAGAGGAAAAAGAGATGATACATAGTATTTTTGAATTTGGTGATAAAATGGTAAAAGAAATTATGACTCCAAGAGTAAACATTGTTGCAGCACAAGAAACTACAAATCTTGAAGAAATAACAAAAATGATAGGAACTTATGGATATTCAAGAATCCCAGTTTACAAAGATAATATTGATAAAATTACAGGTCTTGTTTATATAAAAGATATTATTGCAAAACAAACAACAGAAAATTGGAGTAGTTTAAAAGCAAAAGACATAATGAGAAATGTTTATTTTGTTCCTGAAACAAAAAAAGTTATTGAGTTATTAAGAGAATTACAAATGTTAAAATTACAGATGGCTATAGTTATTGATGAATATGGAGGAACTGCTGGACTTGTAACTATGGAGGACCTCATTGAAGAAATAGTTGGAGAAATTTCTGATGAATTTAAAAAAGATGAAAAAGAATATATAAAAATAATGGATGGAAAATATTTAATTAGAGGGAATATGGAAATAGAAAAAGTTGAAGAATTGATAAATATGAAAATACCTGATATAGATGTAGAGACAATTGCAGGTTTTGTTTTATCCCATTTTGGTAGATTCCCTAAAAAAGGAGAAGAATTTGAGTATAATGGTTATAAAATTGTTGTCCAGGATGCAACCGATAAAATTATAAATTGGGTAAAAATTGAGAAACAAGAAGGAGAAAAAAATGAGCGAGAATGAAATAAGAAAATTGAGGATTGAAAAGAAAAAAGAATTTGAAGAATTAGGAATAGAAACCTATGGAAGAAGATTTTTAAAAACTAATATTTCAGATATAAAAGAAGGTAATTATGTTAAAACTGCTGGTAGAATAATGGCAATAAGAAAACATGGAAATGCTTCTTTTGCTGATTTAGTTGATTGGACAGGTAAAATTCAACTCTATTTTAAAAAAGATATAATTGGCGAAGAAAACTATAATATTTTTAAAC
>JAMWCO010000048.1 GCA_023818785.1 Candidatus Omnitrophota bacterium | reverse complement strand
TATATTTATTAAAAACAAAACTTCTCCTGTATCATAATTCGGGTAAACTTTAAAATTTTTTATGTAATTTTTCCCTGTTGCATAGAGATAAACTGTCTGCCAGATTCCTGTAACTCTTGTATAATAGGTTCCATAGTAATTATATTTATCTGATTGTTTCCCAGATGGTTGTAAATAAGTTCTATTATCATCATAGGCATTTACCACAATTTCATTTTCTTTTTTTAAATAATCAGTTATTTCAAATGTAAATGGTGTATAGCCACCTATATGAGTTCCTAATTTTTCTCCATTTATCCAGACATTTGTTAAGAAATCAACTGCCCCAAAATTTAAAAATATCCTTTTATTTTTCCATCTTTCAGGAATTTCAATTTTCTTTCTGTACCACACAGAAACCATAAAATCGCTATTTTCTATTTTTGATAGTTTACTTTCAGGTGGAAAAGGAACAGGAATTTTTTCTTTAAATCTTTTATCAGGCAAATAAAATTTTTTTTCTATACCTGAATTTGATGTGTCTATTTCAAAATCCCACAAACCATTCAAGTTTATCCATTCATTTCTCTTAAAATCAGGTCTTGGATATTCTTCTCTCGGTACCATTTTAATTCATTTTTAAAATAATCACTTTATTTTTATTCTTTCATAATGTCCAAATTTTTCTGTATACTTTAAAATTTCTTTTATCATAACCCAGCATCTTTTGGAAAATTTTGATCAATCCTGAACAACAAACTGACTTAAATATTTAAATGCAATAATAAGTCCTTCGTCTTCCTTCCCTTTTTCAGTTCTATCATTATAAACAGAATCATGCCATCCTTCAATATTTAAATCATTTTTATATCCAACTCTTATAAGTTCTTTTATACACAAACGCCAATCAGTATCTCCAAGTCCAGGGAAAGAATGCTCAATTGCTCCAGGATACCAAATACCATATTTTTTAACTATATCCCAGTTAATATGAGCATCTTTTGCATGGATATGATAAATTCTATTACCAAAATTCCTTATTGTAATGATAGGGTCTATAAACTGGCATATTAAATGACTTGGGTCCCATTCAAGTCCTATATTTTCTGACTTAACTTCTGAAAAAGCAATCTCCCACATCTTTGGTGTACACATAAAATTTGTTCCATTACATGGTGTATAGAAATTCCCCATTGGACAGTGTTCAAAAGCAATTTTAACTCCATGGTCTTCTGCAAATTTGGCGTGCTCACTCCATATTTCTTTAAATTTACCTATACTTTCCTCAAGTGGTCTTCCTAAAATCCTTCCTGAAAAACCAGCAACTACAGAAACACCCATCTTTTCAGCCAATATTATTACATTTCTTACAAGTTTTTTATATTCTTCTTCTTTTTCAGGGTCCATATGATTAACATAAAATCCAGCAAGACATGAAATTCTTATATTATTTTCTTTATAATATTCTGCTACTTCTTTTGCCTTTGTTTCCCACCCATCTTTACCAGGGAAAAAATCAAATTCAACTCCTACTCTCAATTCACAACTACCAAATCCAACCCTTTTTGCAAATTCAATCCTCTCTTTATCAAATGACATCATAAATCCTATTCTCATTTCTCCTCCTTTCTTTTAATTATTTAAATTTTTCAATTTTTATGGTATTATAAATCACAAAAAAAATAAATTCAAGGAAGAAAAAATGGATTGGAAGGAATATAAAATACCAAATGGATTAAAACTTATATATAAAAAATTTAAGGAATTTCACTCAGTCGCTATTGGTGTATTTATAAAAACTGGGAGTAGATATGAAAATCCAAAATTTGCAGGAATTTCACATTTTATTGAACATTTATTATTTAAAGGAACAAAAAAAAGGTCATGTAATGAAATAAAAGAAACAATTGAAGGAGTTGGAGGAACATTTAATGGATTTACTTCAACAGAAGGGACATGTTACTGGATTAAAATCCTTGATAAATATATTGAATTGAGTTTTGATGTTCTATCAGATATGATAAAAAATCCTCTTTTAAAAGAGGATGATATAAATAAAGAAAGAAATGTAATTATTGAAGAGATAAATATGTACCGCGATATTCCAGCAAAGTATGTTCATGAATTATTTGATAATTTAATCTTTGAAGACCATCCACTTGGAGTCCCAATATCAGGAACTCCAGAAACATTAACAAAAATACAAAGAAATGATTTGATTGATTATATAAAATCAAAATATACTGGAGAAAATATTGTTGTAAGTGTTGCTGGGAATTTTGAAGAAAAAAAATTAAAAGAAATTTTTGATAAGTTCTTTGGAGATATTGAAAGGAAAGAAGAGAATCAATTTGAAAAATGGGAAGGCAAAATAGATGGACCTAAAATTAAACTTATGATAAAAGAAACAGAACAGACACATATTTCTTTTGGTGGATTTACATATTCCTTTGAAGATGAAAAAAGATATCCTTTATCTATATTAAATATAATTTTAGGTGGGAATATGAGCAGTAGATTGTTCAATAAAATAAGGGAAGAACTTGGACTTGCTTATGAAATTAGAAGTTTTGTAAGACAATATCAAGATACAGGAATTTACAATATTTCTGCTGGAGTATCTCCTGAAAATTTAGAAAAAGCACTTTTAGAAATAATTAAAGTTATAAAGGGAATGAAAGAAAAAGGAGTAAAAAAAGATGAAGTAGAAAGGAGTAAAAATTTTTTAATCTCGCAATTTCTAATGGGACTTGAAGATAATCTTGAATACATGATATGGATAGGAGAACAAAAATTATTGAAAAAGAAAATGGAGAATATAAATGAGATAGTCAAAAAAATTGAAAAGGTAAAAAGAAACCAAGTAGAAGAAGTTGCAAATGAAATATTTAAAAAAGAAAATTCATATCTTGCGGTTATATCATCAAAAGGGAAAGAGGAGAAATTAAAAGATATAATAAGTGAAATTTAAAAGGATTTGAGATGGAAATTATTAAAAAATTATGGAATAAAAGTTGGGAGAAATATTTCCAATTATATAAAGTTTTTGGTATATCTGAAAAACTCTTATTATCAATAATTTTTTCTATTTTAACAGGTATTTCTGCCCAACTATACATAAAACTCCCATTTACTCCTGTTCCTATAACAGGACAGACATTTTCTGTTTTGCTTTCAGGGATATTACTTGGTAAAAACTTTGGCTCTTTATCTCAAATATTTTATTTTATAGGTGGTATTTCAGGAATTGGCTGGTTTTATGGTGGTGGTACTGGAATTTTAAGACCAACAACTGGTTATATAATTGGTTTTATATTTGCTTCTTATATTGCAGGTTATTTCTCAGAAAGGAAGAATAAAGTTTTAGGAATGGTTTTAGCAACTATTACAATATATATATGTGGAATAATATTTCTCAAATTTTTTATTGATAAAGAATTTAAAGATTTAGTTTTCATAGGAATATTGCCATTTATTCCTTTTGATATTATTAAAGCAGTTTTAGCAGGACTTATTGCAGAAAATCTTTCTAATTTAAAAATTATTCAAAAGGAGAATAGATGAAAAAATATAATGTTTGTGTTGTTGGTGTTGGGATTGTTGGGAAAAAGATGGTAGAAATATTAATTGAAAGGAATTTCCCATTTAATGAATTAAAAATCCTTGCTACAAAAGAGAGGAAAGAAGAGATTGCTGGAAAAATATTCAAAGTTGAAGAAACAAATATTGAAAAATTTAAAGGAATTGATATTGCATTTTTTGCAGGAACAGAAGGTGAAAAAGGAGCAAGTAAGTTATTTGGATGGAAAGCAGTTGAAATTGGATGTATTGTTATAGATAATGGTGCAGATTTTAGAATGGATGATAGAGTTCCGTTAGTAATCCCTGAAGTCAATCCTCATTCCTTAAAAAATCATAAAGGATTTATAGCAAACCCAAATTGTTCAACAATCCAGATGGTTGTTGCTTTATATCCACTACATCTTGAATTTGGTTTAAAAAGAGTAATTGTATCAACATATCAAGCAGTCTCTGGAACAGGGAAAAAAGCAGTTGAGGAATTAGAAAAACAGGTTGAAAGTTATGTAAAAAGAGAAAAGATAGTAAATGAAGTTTATCCATACCAAATTTTTGGGAATATTATACCAGAAATTGGTTCATTGAGTGATGAATTTGAAGGTTATTATACAGAGGAAGTAAAAATAATAAAAGAAACAAGAAAGATTATGGATTTACAAAATTTACCTATTTCTGCAACAACTGTAAGGGTTCCTATATTTAATGGTCATTCTGAAAGTATAACTGCTCAATTTGAGAAAGCCCCAAATGTAAAAAAAGCAAGAGAAATACTTGAAAAATTCCCTGGAATTAAGGTTATAGACCATCCAGAAAAAAGTTTATATCCTGTCCCTTTGTTTGTTTCTGGAAAAGATGATGTATTTGTTGGAAGAATAAGAAAAAATCCAGCATTAGAAAATTCTCTTGACCTATGGGTAGTTGCTGACAATATTAGAAAAGGTGCTGCTTTAAATGCTATCCAAATTGCTGAAAAAATGATTGAAATGAACCTTATTTAAAACTTTTTGATTTCTTTCATATTTAGTGTAGATTTACCTATTCAACTCTATTATCTTTACATTTATTTTTTATTTTATAAAATTTTTCACTGGAAAACTGCCATTTTTCTATAACACTTATATTTTCAAGAACTTACAAAATTACTCTACACTAAATACGAAAGAATCTAAAATCTTTTTAAAGATTATACTTTGATAGAACTACTTTAATATATTTTTCAAGTGCTATAATTCCAAAATATGTTGAAATATCTCTCTGAAATGGTTGCCACTTATTATCTTTAAATATTTTAGAATGATAAAATTGTCCATCTTCTCTCTGATTATCAAGAATAAACCTTAATGCTCTTTTTGCACAAGTTAAATATTTTTCATCATAAAATAATAAGTATGCATCAAGAAGAATAATTGAACACATAGAAGTTGCAGTCCCGTCATTCCCTTCGCATATCCCAAAACCATAAAATGTTCCATCTGTATTTATTCCAGCCCTTATACTTCCATCCCATAACTGATTTCTTAAAATATTATCAATTCCTCTTATTAAAGGTGGGATAATATAATTGTATCTAAAAAATTTGTATGCTTCTAAAAGTGGATAATTAAGCCAGTATAAACTTCTTCCACTTACTGGTCTTACCTCTTTATAAAAGTAATGAGGGAAAAACCAATTACCATTTATATCCTGTTTTTCTATTATTACTTTAATTTGGTCAATAAAAGTATTAAGATATTTTTCTTCTTTTGTTTCTTTATATAACATTAAAAAACTTGCATCGTCATGTATTGGTAAAGGATTTAAATGTTCCCATTTTTCTATATCAAATACTTGTCCTATAACTCCAGGAGAATGTAAGTTTTTTATAATCCAATCAGCAGCAAGTTTTGCACTTTCAATATATTTTGTCTCATTTGTTTCTTTATATAACTCAATTATTCCTGAAAGTGTTTCATAAATATCACTTGGCGCAATCTGTTTTCTACTTGTATATGCTGGTGTTTCATATGTTCCATAAAGTTTTGAATTTTTATCAAGATTCTGTAAAGATAAAATAAAATCTCCACACTTTTTTGCTGAATTTAATAATTTTTCATCCTTTTTCCTTCTATATGTATAGATTAAAGACCTAATTGCTTGTCCATCATGCCAAATAAAATCTCCATGAAAACAACCATTTTCTTTCTGTATATTTAAGACCCAATTTATCCCTCTATCTATTCCATTTAAAATTTCTTCTTTTTCTATCATATTTCCTTATCAATTTTTGTAAAATTTTTAACAATTTTAAATATCTCTTTTTCTTTATCTTGGGTAAGTGGATGAAATTTTTCTTTTTTCAATAATTCTTCTGTTTTCTTTTTTGCATTTTCAATCTCAAAATTTAGTGAATCCTCTATTTCAAATGAAAAAATCTTAGGGAAAAACATAATCTGTCTCATTTTTAAAATTGTATCTTCTTTGTCAAGGAATGAACCTCCAATACCAACTTCCTTTATAAGTTTATAATTTATTTTTTCATCATCAACTTCTATCCCTTCAAAAAACTTATTTAGTATTCTTACTATTTCAGCATCTATAACCATCTGTTCTAAACATCCACAACTCCCTGCTGGTCCTAAAACTCCAATTCTAAAAGAAACTTTCTTCGTATCATTTACAATTAAAGATATTAAAGATGTAAAAAGTCTTTCAACTGCTGCCTTTATACCAGGAGTAGGAGAATCAGTATCTCCAAGATGTCCACCCTCTGGAATAAGACCATAAAACCTACATAAATCAGGAATTGCAGAATTCATTATAACTGTTAATGGATTTGCATAATTTCCACAACCTGTTCTCATATCCATAGATACAGGATTTCCTCCATATCCATATATTGGCTGAGAAAATAAATAATTTAGTATCCATCCACATATTGTTTCAGCATTACATAATGTAATTGTCCCTGCTATATCAATTGGTCCTGTTGCTCCTAAGACAGTCATTGGAGTCCCAAAATTTACTCTAAGGCCAATTTTCAATGCCTCATAAGCAATATCAAGTTCATATTCTGGAAATCTTAATGGAGATGATAAAAAACATTGATACATAGGTCTATTTCTACCTGCAATATCACAAATTTCAACAATTACTTTAAGAGATTCTTTTTTTAGTATTGGTGCAGAACTTGGTTTTATACTCCTTGTTAATGCAACTGCATATGCCCATAAATCATGATATGGAAAACAATCCATTGGAATAAATAATACACTATTATTACTTACTTGGTCTAATTGATTACCTATTCTTAATGCTTTTTCAACATCTTCAAGAGTTGGTTTTCTTCTTCCTTTTTCAAAATCATAAATATTAGGAGTAAATCCACCAACAGAACCTTTTATTTCAATTTTTTCTGGTATGTCTATCTTTTTTTCTTCCTTCCTTATACTCTCAATAACTTCTTCAATTAAACTTTCTGGAAATTTCACTATCTGATTATTAAAATCAACATTACATCTTGAACTTAAAAATTTTAAAAACCTTTCATCAGGTATTTTAACACCAATCTCAGATAAAATTTTAACTGAATAATGATGTATCTTTTCAATCTCTTTTTTATTCAAAACTTTATATTCTTCCTTTGGATTGAAAAACATTATTCTGCCTTTATTTTAATATTATCAACAATCCAGTTTGTTGTATTATAGATATAATTTAAAAAACCAACCTCAAATATATCTATTTTTTCTGGAATTTCAGGTCTTCCTTCAACATTTAATGAATCTTTTAAATCAATTTCAAAATCAAACCATTCATTCTGCTTTAAATTCCAACTATCTGTCTGAACTTTCTTACCAATCCAATACAAAAATGTATTATTATCTGGTTTTAAAGCATCAAAAGCATTTAATCTTTCTTCTTGATTCCATCCCCATAATTTTTTCTCCTTTCTTATTAAATCAAACTCTTTTTCTCCACAATGTATAATAAAATTGTAAAATCTATAAACTGGACTTTCTTTCCCAACTGGTTTACCTTTTAAATAAAATGCAACAAAATACCCATTATATCTCTGCAAAAACTTAATTGAAAAACTTACCTTTAATGACTTTTTTATATCCCATATAATATCAGGGTTTATCTTTATACCAGGAGAAAAATATCTTGCATCATTTGCTTTAATATTTAAACAATATTTACCATCTCTTGCATCTTCAACAATATTATATTCACATCTTCCATCAATCTTTTCCCATCCAGTCAATTTCCCATCTTCAAAACTTCCATAAATATCTAATATCTCACTTCCATAGGAAAAAATGAAAAAGAGAATAAAAAAATATAAAATTTTTTTCATATTTCTCCCTCCATTTTTATTGATTTTAGGTAAAAATTTGTATCATATTTTGTTTCAAAAACATTTTCTCTTTCAAAATAAGATACTTCAATTATATTTGTCTGTTTTATCCAAGATACAGGTATTTCCCATCTTATTTTTTTATATTCATTTGTAAATCTCTTATTTTCAATTTCATTACCATTTATCTTAACTATAACTATACCACCTTCTGGATTAAATGGTATTTTCCCTTCAATTTCAATGTAAACTTTTTTCAATTTTAAATCTTCTGGAATCTTAAATTTATATTCTGCCTTTGTCCCATTATATATAAAATCACATTGATGTTCTTTCAATCCATTAAGTTTCTTTTCAATTATAATCTTATTTTCTTTAACTTCAACTTTACTTTCTGGGTCTGAAATATAATATGGAATACCTGCTTTTTTTGTCCAATCATTTTTCATTCTCTCTTTTATTTTTTCAATTATTTTATCAATCTTTAAGATATAATCTTTATCAGGCCTTTCATTTTCTATCTTTTTAATAATCCCTTCTTTATATAATCTCTCATTTGCTCTTTTAAAATATTCCCAATAAGGAAATTGATTTTCCCATATATTTTTACCTTTACTTGGATTATTTTCTCCATAAAGCCATATCCCAGGTCCTGTAACTAAAAGATAATAATACTCTTCTCCTGCTTTCTCAGGAGTATACTGTGGATACCTGGGATATGTTATAAAATCAATGCTTGTTAAAAATATTCCTTCATATCCAAGTTTTTTTCTTAAAAATTCCTGTCCTTTTTCTGGTAATTTCTGGTTTCCAGTAAAACCTGTCCAATAACAATTATCATCCCATACAAAAAATGGTATTTCTTTTTTACCAAGACCTTTACATATACCTACTTGCCACCAACTTGTTTCTGGTTTCAAATACCAGTCATTAAATGGATATAAAGAAAAAAATATCTCCTTTTTTTTATGAATCTTTTCCCTCAATTTTGAAACTACTTCTGAAAGATACTCCTCACAAAAATCTAAATATTCATCAAAAATCCTCTTCTTCAGTAAATAAATCTTTCTCTTTTTCAAATCAACTTGGTCATCTATTTTCTTCCTTCTTAAAAATTCATAAAATACATTATCTGAAAAATCAAAATGCTCCCTATGCAATTCAAGGTCTATCATAATCCCATCAAAAATTTCTATTCCTTGTTTTTCTTCAAATTCAATTAATTCTTTTATTGGCTCATAAAACCTATCATTCCAGAAATCTTCGTCAAACAAAGAAATTAATTCTTTTTCATTCCCATATTCATCTATAACATATTTATATTTTTTATTATCAGCACGCCTTTCTCCTATATATCCTAAATGAGCACATACTTTAAGCCCTTTCTTTTTTGCATATAGCATTGATAATAAACTTTCTCCATTTAAAGAAGGACTTATTTTATATTGGTAATATCTTAAAACTATTAGATTAAATTTAGATTCATCAACTTTATCTATTACATCATATATTGTATGTGTATATTCTGGTCTTCTTTGAATATCTG
>JAMWCO010000047.1 GCA_023818785.1 Candidatus Omnitrophota bacterium | reverse complement strand
GCCGCTATATAAAAAGGGATTTTATGATAATTTGCTAAAACTGCAAGAGAATAAGTTCCAATTTTATTTGCAGTATCTCCATTTTTTGCAATCCTATCTGCTCCAACAATTACAATATCTATTTTCCCTTTGCTCATCAAATATCCAGCCATATTATCACAGATAAGTGTATAAGGTATTTTGTTTTTTTTAAGTTCCCATGCAGTTAATCTTGCTCCTTGTAAAACAGGTCTTGTCTCATCTACATATATATGAATTTTTTTACCCTCTTTTTTTGCTATATAAATAGGTGCTAATGCAGTTCCAAAACCTGTAGTTGCAAGTCCTCCTGCATTACAATGTGTTAAAATATTCATTCTGTTTTTTATAAGTTTACTTCCAAATACACCAATTTTATAACAAGCATTTAAGTCCTCTTCATAAATATTTTTTGCTTCTTTTAATAGACTTCTGAACAATTTTCCTTTACTTTTTTCATTAAAATTTTCAATAACTTTCTCCATCCTATTTAAAACATAGAAAAGGTTATATGCAGTGGGTCTTGAATTTTTAAGATAGAATATATCCTGCTTTATTTTATTTTTTAAATTAGGGACTGACATTCTTTCATTTTCTAAAAAAGAGACACAAACACCGTAAGCAGCAACACATCCAATTAAAGGAGCGCCTCTCACTTTTAAATTTTTAATTGCATTATATACTTTCTCAACTTTATCAAGTTTTAAAACAATTTCTTTTTCAGGAAGTTTATTCTGGTCTATTATAAATAATCCTCCTTTCCACCAAAATGGTTTTACTATTGATTTTTTCATTTTATTAAACTGCAGAATGTAAACATTCCTCTCCAAAAATATTTTTTATTTCTTCAATAAATTCTTCATTTAAATTTATACCAAAATTTTTAGGTCTTATTTTAACTTTTTTACCATTAATAATTAAATTAATAAAAATCGGATAATCTCCTTTAAACTTCAAAAAAATTTCTTTCATTTTCATCAATTTTTCATCACCAAGAGGAACTTTTAAATCAATCTCAATTTTCTTTAAAAATTTTTCTTTTACATTATTTATGTGTGCTACATCATCAACTATTATTTTCTTCTCATCTCTATCCCTTCTAATTTTCCCTTTAACAAAAATTAAATTATTTGCTCTTATCAAATTTGAAAATTCACTAAATATATTTGGATAGAATAGAACTTTTATCTTGCCATCATTGTTTTCTATTTCTCCTATAGCCATTTTTTCTGCATTCTTTTTTGTAGTAGTTCTTTTTATATCAACAAGAATTCCTCCCCATACAACTACTTCATTTTCTTTAGCCTTTTCTATTTTTGAGAGTGGCATTGAATACAGTTTTATTAAAGGAATGTACTTTTCTATAGGATGACCTGTGAGATAGACACCAAGCATTTCTTTCTCATAGGATAACAATTTTGTTTGAGGCCATTCAGGAAGGGATGTAATTGCCTCTTTATTTATAATTGGAGTTAATTTTCTTATCTCTTTAGATGAAAAGATTTCAAAGTGATTTACATCTTTTACTTTTTGCATCTTATTTCCATGTTCAATCGCATCATCTATCATTGCAAAAAGTTGTGACCTAGGGATACCCAAATAGTCAAAAGCACCTCCTTTAATCAAACTTTCTATTACCTTTTTATTTACACTTCTTAAATTAACTCTTTCACAGAAATCATAAAGAGATATAAAATTTCCTTCTTTTCTACTTTCAATAATTGATTTTATAGCAGCAGAACCAACATTTTTAATTGCAGAGAGAGCAAAAATTATATCATTACCCAAAATTTTAAATTTTTCATCACTTTCAGACAAATCTGGTGGTAAAATCCATATATTCATTTTTTCACATTCTTCAATGTACTCTTTTATTTTGTCAGTATTTCCTATTTCACTATTAAGAAGAGAAGTCATAAATTCAAGAGGATAATTTGCTTTTAAATATGCAGTTTGGTATGAAAGAAAAGCATATCCAGCACTATGAGATTTATTAAATCCATATCCGGCAAATTTTGAAATGTTTTCAAATATTTTTTCTGCAATTTCTTTCTTTACTCCATTTGAAATAGCACCTTTTACAAATTTTTCTCTCATCTTTTCCATCTCAGATGGTACTTTTTTACCCATTGCTTTTCTTAAAATATCTGCTTCTCCCATTGTAAAGTTTGAAAGTTTATTTGCTATCTGGATAACCTGTTCTTGATATAAAATCACTCCATAGGTTGATTCCAAAATTGGTTTAAGGATTGGATGGTCATATTTAATTTTTGTTGGATCTTTTTTCCTTTCAATATATTCTTTAACCATTCCACTTTTCATAGGTCCTGGTCTGTATAAAGCAAGGACAGCAATAATATCTTCAAATTTCTGTGGCTGTATTTCCTTTAAAAGATTTCTCATACCTTCACTTTCAAGTTGAAAAACACCAACTGTTTCACCCTTTGATAATAATTGATATGTTTTTTCGTCATTAATTGGAAATTCTTTTATTTCTACTTTCTTCCTTTTTTTTATTAGATTTAATGTATCCTCAATTACAGAGAGTGTTTTAAGTCCAAGTATATCTATTTTTAAAAGCCCAATTTTTTCAATACATTCAAATTCATATTGTGTAGCAATTTCTCCATTTGGCCCTTTAAATAAGGGAACATATTCATCAACATTATTTTCTGTTATAACAATGCCAGCAGGATGAATAGAAGGATGTCTTGCCAGTCCTTCTAATTTTAAAGAAATATTAAATAATTGTTTTATTTTTTCATCACTCTCTATTAACATCCTTATTTCAGGATTTGAATTTACTTCTTCTTTTAGTGTTTGTCCATATTCATGTGTTATAAGTTTTGCTATCCTATCTACTTCACTGTAAGAAAAACCAAGTGCTCTTCCAACATCTCTTACAACTGCTCTTGCCTGCATTGTTCCATAAGTTCCTATTTGACAGACATTATTTTCTCCATATTTATTTTTTATATACTCAATAATTTCATCTCTTCTTCTATCACAAAAGTCAATATCTATATCTGGTAAACTAATTCTTTCTGGATTTAAAAATCTTTCAAAAATTAGATTATAAGAAATGGGATTTATTTGAGTAATACCTAATAAGTATGCAACTAAACTTCCTGCTGCTGAACCTCTGCCAGGGCCAACTCTTATACCTCTTTTTTTTGCTTCGTTAACAAAATCATTTATTATTAAAAAATATCCTGAAAAACCCATCTGCTTTATTATTTTAAATTCGTAAGAGACTCTTTTTATAATTTCATTTTCATTTTTTTCGTCAAAATTATTTATTTCAATACCAAATTTCTCTTTAAGACCATTTTTTATAAGTTCTTCAAGATATTCATCTGTTGTTTTATTTTCCGGAACCTTAAATTTAGGGAGAAAATATTTATCAAAATCAATGGTTAAATTACATTTTTCACTTATTTCTATAGTTGTATCTATACTTTCTGGAATATCTGTAAAAAGTTTGATCATTTCTTCTGGGCTTTTAAAATAAATTTGATTTGTCTGAAATTTAAATCTATCCTGGTCTTCAATTTTGGAAGATGTTTGTATACATAATAGAACTTCATGTGCAAATGAATCTTCCTTATTTAAGTAATGACAATCATTTGTAGCAACAACTTTTATTCCTATTTTTTTACTTAACTCAAGCATCTGAGGAATTATCTTTTTTTCTTCTTCAAGACCTAAATACATCAATTCAAGGTAAAAATTGTCTTTTCCAAATATTTCAGAATAAATTCCCGCTATTTCAAATGCTTTTTGAAAATCATCATTTTTTAAATACCAGTTTATTTCTCCATGAAGGCATCCTGAAAGTCCAATTAAGCCATTTGAATATTTTGCAAGAATTTCTTTATCAATCCTCGGTCTATAATAGAATCCTTCAAGATATGAAAGCGAGGATAACTTCATCAAATTTTTATAACCATTATTATTTTTTGCAAGTAATGTAATATGAAATGAAGATATTCTATTCTCTATATTTTTTTTGTCAAACCTCGTTTTTGGAGCAATATACATTTCGCTTCCAATGATCGGTTTTATGCCATTTTCAATACATGTTGTATAAAATTTTATTGCACCTGCCATTGTACCATGATCAGTAATAGAAAGAGAACTCATTCCCATTCTATTTGCAATTTTTGTAACTTGTTCAATTCTGCACATCCCATCAAGTAAACTATATTCAGTATGTAAATGTAAATGGACAAACTTTTTCATTTTTCCTTTTCTATTTTTTTCACAGATTGATATATTTTACCCTCTGTTTTTACACTTGGAGCAATCGCAATTTCAACAAGTTGCATTTCTTTAATATTTTTTGCTCCAAGACAAGCCATTGATAACTTTAATGCTCCTATTAAATTTTGACTACCATCATCAACTTTTGCAGGACCAAATAAAATCTCTTTTAAAGTCCCAGATATACCAACTTTTATTCTTGTCCCCCTTGGTAAATTTTCATCACTTGTTGCCATTCCCCAATGATAGCCTTTACCAGGGGACTCAACTGCTTTTACAAGAGCAGAACCAATCATAACAGCATCAGCACCACATGCAAATGCTTTACATATATCTCCACTTGTTACCATCCCTCCATCAGTTATTATTGGAACATATCTTCCTGTTTTTTTAAAATAAAAATCTCTTGCTGCAGCACAATCAGCTGTTGCAGTGACTTGAGGAACTCCTATTCCAAGGACTTCTCTTGTTGTGCATGCAGCTCCTGGTCCAATTCCAACAAGTATTCCACTTACTCCTGCATCCATTAATTGTAATGCTACTTCAAAAGTAACACAATTCCCTACTATTATAGGAATTTTTGAATTTTTACAGAGTTTATATAAATCAAGAGGTTTATATTTTTTTGAAATATGTTTTACAGTTGTAACAGTAGATTGAACAACAAAAATATCTACTCCACTACTTTTTGCTATTTCAAAAAATCTTTCTGCATATTGAGGAATGCAACTTGTAGCACATATAACATTTTTACTTTTTATTTCTTTTATTCTTTTTTCTATTAAATCCTCTTTAATAGGTTCTTTATAAATATTTTGAATAATTTGTGTTGATTCTTCATGGGATGAAGATATTATTTTTTCAATAATTTCATAAGGGTCTCTATACCTTGTATAAATTCCCATTAAGTTTAAAACAGCTATGCCACCTAATTTGCCAAATAAAATTGCGAATTTAGGGTCAACAACCCCATCCATAGCAGCAGCAAGAATTGGAATGTCAAGTCTATAAGGACCAATTTCAGTAGTTATATCAACTTCTTCGGGATTTAAAGTCAATTCACTTGGAACAAGAGAAATATCATCAAATCCATAGCAAACTCTTGCTTTTCTATTTATTCCTATCCACATTGCCATCTTTTCCTCCTGTTTTGAAACTTTCAATTATTTTATAAATTTCATATATCTGTTCAGGCATAAGTTCTTCTACTCTTTTTTCTGGTGAAATTGAATTTTTTATAAGTTCATTTTTTAACTCATCCTTATTTATTTTAAATATCCTTTTAACTACATTTATTAACTTTTTCCTTCTATAACTAAAAATGAGAGGTAAAAATTCAAAAAATTTTTTTTCATTATCTATTTTAACCCTTGCTTTCTTTAATGGTAAAATTTTAACAACAACTGATTCAACCTTTGGTCTTGGATAGAATACATTTTTATTTAGAGAATAACATATTTTTGTATCTGTGTAAATATATAAAAGAACAGAAATTGGACCGTAATTTTTACTTCCTGGTTTGCCTACAAATTTTTCTCCAACTTCTTTTTGGACAGTTAAAAGAGCGAGTTTTATTTTATTTAAAAATTTTAAAAGATGGAATACAACAGGAGAACTCATGTAATAAGGTGTGTTTCCAATAACTTTAAATTTTCCTTTGATAGAGTTCCAGAAATCTTTATCTGTTTGTAAAAAATCTCTCTTTATAATATGAATATTTTTATAACCTGAAAATTTTTCTTCAAGAAATTTACAAAATTTCTCATCTATTTCAAATCCATAATATTCTTTTACTTTATTTACAATCCCTTCTGTTAAAGAACCAAGTCCAGGTCCTATTTCCACTACTATATCTTTTTTACTTAATTCAGCAAAAGAAAGGAGTTTATTTCTTGTGTTTTTATCTATAAGGAAATGCTGGCCAAGATATTTTTTGATATCAATATCTCCTTTATATATCAATTTTTTTATTTCTTTTAGAGTTAAAAAAAACTCCATTTTATTTAATAAGTTTCACTACAAAATTATAAGAACAGATAAAACTTTCTGGATTTGCCTTATTTTTATAAGCAATATCAAAACCAGTTCCATGTCCAGGACTTGTTCTTATCATTTTTATTCCAGCAGTAAAATTTATTAACTTTTCAAAATAAAATGTTTTAAGTGGAATAAGTGCTTGATCATGATAAATTGCAATTATAAGGTCAAAGTTCTTTCTATAAATTGTATCAGGTGGAAATGGCCCTTCAAGATTTATCCCTTTATTTTTTATATTTTCTATTGCTGGCTTTATAATTTCAATCTCTTCTTTCCCTAAAATGCCGTCTTCCCCTACATGTGGATTTATTCCACAGATGCCAATTGTTGGGTTGTTAATTTTTAATTTTTTTAGGAATTCATAACCAATTTTAACTTTTTCTTCAATTAAATCTTTATTTAAAAATTTAAAAACATCTTTTAAAGGAATATGAGTTGTTAAAAGTAATACTTTATACTTTTCTGCAATCATAATCATGGCATATTTCTTTTCATTCAATTTCTCTGCAAGAAGTTCAGTATGTCCAGAGTAATTATATCCTGCAAGATACCATGCTTTTTTTGAAATAGGACAAGTTACAAGTCCATTTATAATTTTTCTTTTCCAAAGATTTATCCCTAAAGTTACATATTTAAAAGAAGCATTGCCACATATTTTATTATCAAAACCAACAGGGAAATCATAATTTTTTATAATATTGGGAGAGAAAATGTTTAAAAATCTTTCATCTATCTCTTCCTTTTCTTTCACAATTTTTATTTTTAATTTTAATCCAATAAATTCTAAATTTTTCTCAATAACAGCAATATCTCCAATTAAAAGAGGGATAACATTTTTTATTTTTTTTATTTTTTCATATCCTTTTAAAATAATTTCTGGTCCTATACCAGCAGGGTCTCCAATCGTTATTCCTATAATTTTTTTCATTTAGAGAATTTTAATTGGAATTGATTTTTTAAGTTCTTCTATATAATCTTTATATAAGATTGAATACTTAATTTTGAAAATTTTATCTTTCGCCTGTTTGTATATTTCATATTTATCCAGATTTAATTGTGTTTTTTCTTTTAAATATATAACTATAAGTCTATTATTAATCTGTATTGGTTTTGTTAATTTATTTCCTTCAATTTTTTCAATTTCATATAAGATTTCTTCTTTAACTTCTGAACTTTTAAGTTTAGTAAAATCCATCTCCTTTAACTTATCTTCATTAAAATTTTCAAAAAATCTTTCGCAATCTTCTTTATTGTCAAACCATTTAAAATAAAACTGATATTCACTAAAATTACTTTCAATTTTTCCCATCTCTTTTGCAATTTCAATAGGAGAAATTTGGATTTTATTAATTATTTCATATTTTATAAGTTTTTTTATTTTTAAGTTATTTCCTATTTCTTCTTTGAGTTGGGAAATATTGATTCCTAATTTTTTAAGATAATCGTAAAAATCATTTATGTTAGAAAAGTTTTTTTTCATTTTTTCTATTTCATTTTTTATTTCTTCCTCATTAATCCCAATATTTTTCTTCTCTGCTTGGGAAAGAAGGAGTTTTTCTTCTATTAGTGAATTTAAAGAAGTCATATAATCAATTTTTTCAATTTTGCTTTTCTTTATTACATCTTTTTCAAAAATTGGTTTATTTCCAACTATTGCAACTATTTTATTTTGTCCAAATGATAATAGAAAAAATAAATTAAATATTATCAAAACTTTCCTCATTTTATTTTCCCCTTAATAATTTCTATTGCATTTGGGTTAACTTCAATTTTGCTTCTTCCTCTCAATTTTTTCATCAGATTTTCAACTTCAACTTTTTTCTTCTGTGTAAGAATTAAATTTTTTATTATTGGGGTTGCTTCTTGAAGAGTTAAAATCCTTTTATCTGTTTTACCTGTAAGTTTTATTATATGATAACCCATTTCAGTTTTTATTATATTTGCCAGTATTTCCCCTGGTTTCATCTGAGAAATAAGGGATAAAACTTCTGGATTTAATTTTTCAACTTCAATCCATCCAATTTCACCCTTTCTTTCTCTTGTTGATGCAATTGATTCTGTCTCTGCAATTCTTTCAAATGATTCTCCAAGTTTTAATCTATTTAATATTTCATTTGCTTTTTCTTTTGAATCAACAACAATTTCATAGAGTTGAACCCTTTCAGGGATCACAAATTCATTAAGATGGGTATTATAATAATTTGATATTTCTTCATCTGATATTTTTATTTCATTTGCAAGTATATTTTCAACAAATATTTGAGTCAAAACTTCCATATAGTAATTTTTTATTTTCTTCTCTATATCTTTTTTTAATTTTCTTTCAAATTTTTTTGCATATTGAAAGAGTAAGATTTGGTTAATGTAGTCATCAACAACCCCTTTTGTATCAATAAAAGCATATTCTCTATAAGATTCAGGAGAAGATTTAATCTTTTCTACTATATCGTCAATCGTAATCTTATATCCATTCACTACAGCAACTGTTCTTTTTTTCTCTTTTATTATAGAAATTGCAATAATAATACAAATAACAAAGATTAAAAAAATAAAAATAAGTATCGTTTTCCATTTCCTAAAAAAGAACTTAATCTTTATTATTTTGATTCTCATATTTCCCTTTTATAAATTATTTTCTTTTTGTTTCTATCATACCATACTATAACTTTTTTTTCTCCCATAACTTCATTATCCTCTATTTTACCATTATTATTTTTATCTTGCACTTTTTGTCCAAGGGATATAATTTTAAAGACATTACTTTTTGTTGTGATAAGATTGATAATTTTTGATAATATGATTTCCTTTTCTTTTTCTATATCTATGAAAAGATCTAAATCATTGTCTTTTAAATCAAAACCATATTTTGTAATTTCTTTATTGAGTTGCCCTTTTTCATTATCATCATTATAAATACCTAATATTTCAGAAATTTCAGAAAATGGTCTTGCCAAGATAATTTTAGTTGCTAAACTTTCATCAATCAATGGTAAACATTCAAGAACTTCTTTTGATGCAGTATTTATATTGATCCTTCCATATATATTATCCTCAATTTTTTCATAACAAGTAAAATAATCAATTATTTTTCTATCTTCACCTTTCCAGAAATTTAATGTTTTCCAGTGCTCCATTTTATGAATAAAAGAGAGTT
>JAMWCO010000046.1 GCA_023818785.1 Candidatus Omnitrophota bacterium | reverse complement strand
TGACTACCTCCTCAAAACCAGAAGAGGATATATATGGTTTTACTAAAATTTTCAAGAAAAGTGAATTTAACTCTTTTGAAATTTTAACTATTTTACCTATTTTAATACCAGAAAAATAATATTCACTGAAACCAGAAGTATAAACTTCATCTCCAACTTTAACTTTGCTATCATAAGGGATATATTTCATCAAAAGGAAAGGAGCATAACCACCTTCTATTATCCCAATTTCTCTTGTTGAACCTACAATTACACTTATTCTTGTTTTATTATTAAAAATAGATACAACTTTTGAATATGAATCCTTAACCTCTTCTATCCTACCTACTAAAAACAAATCTTTTGTAAAAACAATCATATTTTCTTTAACTCCGTCTTTTCTGCCTTTATCAATAATTATCTCTGCAGGGAAAATATATGGTTTTAATCCTATTACTTCTGTAACTTTAAAATTTGAAATAGTTTTTTTTTCTTTAAGATTAAGTATTTCTCTCAATCTTTTATTCTCTTGAATAATTTCCTCATAATTTAAAAAATTTTGATTTTTAATTTTTTGACAAGAGAGAGATTTTCTATTTAATGATGACTTTTCTATTAAAAAAGATAAAAATGTCAAAATTAAAAATATTAATTCCCTTCTAAAACGCCATAGCATTTTTTATTCCTGGGGAATCTGTCTAAAATAAGTATCTTCTTCAAGCATTATACCAGTCCCTCTCACAACAGCAGTCAAGGGGTCATCTGCTACTTTTACAGGAAGTTTTGTCTCACTTGCTATAAGTTTATCTATACCTCTTAAAAGAGCGCCTCCTCCTGCAATTACAAGTCCTTTATCAATTAAATCGCTTGAAAGTTCAGGTGGTGTTTCTTCAAGAATATCTCTAACTGCATTGAGAATTTCATTAAGTGTATCTTTTAATGCTTCTCTTATTTCTATAGAATTGATTTTTACAACTTTTGGTAATCCTTCTACTAAACTTCTACCATGAACTTCCATTTCCAATTCCTCTTGGAGTGGGAATGCAGAACCAATCTTAATTTTTATTTCTTCTGCAGTTCTTTCTCCAATTAAAAGATTATATTTCTTCTTTAAATATTCTATAATTGCTTCATCCATTTCATTTCCAGCAACTCTCAAACTTTTTGTAAGAACTATTCCCCCAAGAGAAATAACAGCCATTTCAGTTGTTCCACCACCTATATCAAGGATAAAACTACCAGATGGCTCTCCAACAGGTAATCCTACTCCAATTGCTGCTGCCATAGGTTCTTCAACCAATCTTACTGTTCTTGCACCTGCCTTTAATGCGGTTTCTCTTACTGCTCTTCTTTCAACACTTGTAATTCCAGAAGGGACAGAAATAATAATCCTTGGTGGTATTACAAATCTATGTTTATGTGTTTTAACTTTCATAATAAAATATCTCAACATTGCTTCACATGCTTCAAAATCAGCGATCACTCCATCTCTCATAGGTCTCATTGCAATAATATTTGAAGGTGTTTTACCAAGCATTCTTTTTGCTTCCTCTCCAACAGCAACTATCTGTTTTGTAGTTGTATTTATTGCAACTATAGATGGCTCCATCAAAACAACGCCTTTCCCTCTAACATAAACACATGTATTTGCAGTTCCAAGATCAATACCAAGGTCGCTTGAAAAAAAATTTAAAAACTTAACCATTTTTTTCCCCTCTTTTATTCTTCAACTTTATAAACTATATCTCCTTCCCTAACATGTTCAATAACTTTAACGCCTATTTCATCTCCTTCTTTAGCAATTTCTATCACCTGGTGTTCTTTCTGCATTGAATCTATAAATTGTATTAAATCTGTTGTATGTCCTTTAATATGTATTTTATCCCCAACTTTCAATCCATCCTTCAAAATTTTAATAGCAGCAACTCCTATCTTTGTATAATAATGAGTCACTTTCCCTATCTCAATCTCCTTCATTTTTTCACCCCCTCTATCTGGTTAATTATTTCTATGAATAATTCAACAATATCTTTATCAAACTGAATTCCTGCCCATTTTCTTAATTCTTCTATTGCTTCTTCTTTACTCATCTTTTTTCTATAAGGTCTTTCAGAAGTCATAGCACTATAAGCATCTGCAACTGCTATTATTTTAGCATAAATAGGAATATTTTCTCCAGTAATTCCATAAGGATACCCTGACCCATTTATTCTTTCATGGTGATAGAGACACGCTTCAATCTCATCTTTTTTTAAATTTAATGGTTCAATTATTTTCAATGTGATTAATGGATGCTGTTTTATAATTTCAAATTCTTTCTCATCTAATTTATCATTTTTAAGTAGTATCTCATCTTTAATCCCAAGTTTTCCAATATCATGAAGATATGAAGAATTTTTTAATATTTCAATTTCATAATCTTTAAAACCAAGTTTCTCTCCAATCATAATGGAATATTGAGCAACTTCATCTGAATGTCCTTTTGTATATTTATCTTTTGCTTCAAGAGAAATAACAAGAGATTTTATAGCATTTATATAAGATTTCTTCATCTTTTCAAACAACAAAGAATTTTCTATACCAATTCCTATTTGTATACAGAAGGCATCTAAAAACTTTATTTCCTCCTCTCTTATTTCTCTTTTTTTATCAAAGATTAAATTTAATATACCTATATTTTCGTCTTTCCCTTTTATTAAGGCCTTTACTTCTGAAAAATCAGCAAAACTATTTAAAAAAATACTCTTCTCTTTTAATTGATCAACTTCTTCAATATTATAGAATTTTTTAAATTTACATTTAAGGTTTCTAATTTTAACTTTTTTAAGAAGAAAACTATTACTCTCTTTTTCAAAAATATATATCCCAATCATATCTGGAGAAAATAGATTATTTAAAATGTCTAATGTTTTTTCAAGCAAAGTATCAAACTCTACAAGTGAAACAAGTGTCCTATTTAACTCAAGAATTGATTCAATTAATTTTAATTTGGATATCTCCCTTTCTAATTTTTTTATCTTTGTAATCTTTTCTATTACTTCATAAAATCTATCAATCTCAAATGGTTTATCAATAAAATCATCTGCACCCGCTTTTATTGCTTTTACAACATTTTCAATAGTCCCAAATCCAGTGATGATAACAACAGGTAATTTATCGTCAATCTTTTTTATCTCTTCTAATACTTCAAAGCCATCTATGTCAGGTAATTTCAAGTCAAGAATGACAAAATTATATTCTCTCTCTTTAATTTTTTTTAAACCTTCCTGTCCAGTTTGAGCATAATCAACAGTAAAACCTTTCGGTTTCAATAATACTTCTATAAAATTTATTATCTCCAGATTATCTTCAATTATTATTGCCTTTTCTTCCATCTATCAATCCATATTTTTTCATTTTATAGTTTAACTTTCTTCTTGTTATCTTTAAAACTTCTGCTGCTTTTGTTTGGTTCCAATTTGTTTTTATAAGTGCTTTTTTTATCAATTCTTTCTCAAAATTTCCTATTGTCTCTTCCAAATTAAAATTATCCTTTTTTATTTTCAATTCTTCTGGCAAATCACTTAAATTTATCATATCTTTTTCACTATGTAAAACAAAAATCCTTTCTATGATATTTTTCAACTCTCTTACATTTCCTGGCCATTGATAATTTACAAATATTTCTTTAACTTGATCACTAAAGTCAATTATTTTACTATAAAATTTATTTTTGAAAAATTTTATATAATAATTTACAAGAGGAATTATATCTTCTTTTCTTTCTTTCAAAGGAGGAATTTTTATTGGGATAACACTTAATCTATAATATAAATCTTCTCTAAAGTTGCCTTCTTCAATTTCTTTTTCAAGATTTTTTGAAGTAGCAGCAATAATTCTTGCATCGCTTTCAAATATTTCGTTACTTCCAAGTGGAGAATATTTTTTTTCTTCTAAAAACCTTAAAAGTTTGACCTGCATATTTAATGGTATCTCTCCTATCTCATCAAAAAATAAAGTTCCAGAACCTGCAATTTCAATCTTACCTTTCTTACTTTTAAATGCATTTGTAAAAGCACCTTTTTCATATCCAAATATTTCACTTTCAAATAATGTTTCAGGAATTGCTGCACAGTGAATAGAGACAAATGGTAAATTCCTTCTTTGACTTTTTTCATGTATATACCGTGCAATCAATTCTTTCCCAACACCTGTAGGTCCTATAATCAAAACAGGAGAATCTGATAAAACACTTTTTTTTGCAAGTTCAATAACATTTTTCATCGCCTGACTCTCATAAATTGGTTCATCTAATGGATACTCTCTTTTTATTTCTTCTTTTAATATTTCAATATGAGATATCAGATTTTTCATTTTTAATGTATTTTCAATTGTATTAATCAGTTTTTCAATATCAAATGGTTTTGGGATATAATCTACTGCTCCTAATTTCATTGCTTCAACCGCTGTGGTAATCTGGGAAATTGCAGTTAACATAATTACAGGTGTGTCTTTAAACTTTTCTTTTATATCTTTTAATAGATTAATTCCATCAATATCTGGAAGAATTATATCAAGAATTACTAAATCTGGCCTTTCTTTCTCAATGAGAGAAAATCCTTCTTTCCCATTTGAAGATAATATTACTTTATATTTATTCCTTAGCGAAAATTTTAAAGATTCCCTTACTCCTTCTTCGTCATCAATAATAAGGATTTTAGCCATTTTTAATAGGTAAACATATTATAAATTTTTTCCCAAAAGGAAGTATTTCAATATCTAATTTCCCTTCACTATGACTTTCTATAATTCTTTTAGCCAATAAAATTTTTGTTGAAAGAGAAAATTTTAAATTTGGACTAAAAGGAACAAAAATTTCGTCTTTCTCTCCAATTTTTATATTTTCTCCTTTTTCTATAAAAATAATTTTTAAAATTTTATCTCTTTCTTCAACATCAATTGAAAATCTATCTTCTCCTATATCATGTTCTATAAATTCTATTATGTATTCAAATGCCTCCTTCAATCTTATAATATCCCCTTCTATCAATCTATTTATATCTTTTTGATATAACTTTTCTACTTTTTTCTCTCTTAAAATATCTTCAAGAAAACCATCTATTGAAAAAACATCTTTTTTCAGTTCAACTGTATCTCCAATCTTATTTATCCAATCAATTATCTCATTTATCTTTCTTACTTCATCCATAACTATTTTTGAAAATTTTTCTCTGAATTCCACATCATTGTACATTGTAGGAAGCATTTGAGCAAAGGTATTTATAGCAACAAGTGGATTTTTTAATTCATGAGATAATTTTGAGGAAACAAGTGCCCAGAATTTATTTTTTTCAATTTCTTTTTCTTTTTTTTCAATTTCTTTTATTCTTGTTAGGTCTTGAAAAATTGCAACTACTCCAACAATTTCTCCTTTTTCATTTCTAATTATATTTGTACTTATCCCAAGAATTGATTTAGTTGGTATAAATTCTATCTCCTTTCTTGAAACAACTTCTCCATATAAGAATGCCCTTCTTATTAAATCAGCAAACTGTGAGCCAATTTTTTCTATTTTTTCTCCTTTAAGCCCATCATATTTAACCTTCAAAATTTCTTCCCCATAATTATTCAAAATATTAATATTGCAATCCTTATCTACTCCTATAATTCCTGCGGGTAAATTTTTAAATAGAAAATCCTGATATTTCTTCTGATAATTTATCTCATTGTAGAGAGAGAAATTGTCAAAAACAGTTGCAAGATAATCTGAAAGAAGAGAAATTGTATAAATTTCATCATTTGTAATCTCTTCGTTTATACTCTTTTCCCCTATAGTTATAAATCCAATAAACTTTCCACTAAAAGTTTTCAAAGGGAAGGCCAACTTAAATTTTAAAAGCGAAGATAAATTTCTTATATCAAGACAAACAGGGTGTTCTTTTAAATTTAAAATTTTATTTTCTTTTAAAAACCATTTTATAATAGGGTCTTCAAAATCTAATTTTAATTTTTCACGGATTTCTTCATCTATTCCAATAGAAGAGTAAACTTTAAAAATTTCATTTTCTCTTAAGAATATTGTAATATAATTGAAATAAAAATATCTTCTTAAAATTTTTAGTATTTCGTAGCATGTTTTTCTAATATCTAAAAAATTTTCAGTGATGGACTGAAAAACCATCTGAAAAAAAGCATTTTTAAAGTTTTCATAATTTTCTTTTATTTCTTTTGTCTCTTTTATCTCTATTGGATTTTCTTTTTTTAATAATATTTCTGACCATTTATCTGCTTTTTTTAATATAAAATGTATTTTTTCATATAAAAATGGTTTCTCTATTATATCAAAAATATTCTTTTCAAAAATTTCTCTTGCATTTTTGTCATAAGAAGAAATAATTGGAATTACAAATATTTCTTTATCTTCTTTCAATATCTCATCTATTAATTCAGAAGGATTTGTTTCATTCAGATAAGTATCTATAAAAATCAGAAATGGTCTTCTCTCATTTATTTTTCTTATTACTTCCTTAGGTAAAACATCTTCAACAATATAATCCTTTAATATAATTTTTAAAGAATGTATAACTCCCTTATCCTCACTTACTACCATTAAATACTTCATATTCAATTTCCTTCTTTTGGCAAATAAATATATACCTTTGTTCCTTTCTCTTCTTCGCTCTCAATTCTAATCTTCCCTTTATGTTCTTCCACTATTCTCAAAACAATAGATAATCCAAGACCAGTTCCTCTTTCTTTTGTTGTAAAAAATGGGTCAAAAATTTTATTCATAATTTCTCTTTTAATCCCATATCCATTATCGCTAATTGTAACCTCTACTTTTTCGCCCAGTTCTTTTAATTTTATTTCAATAATCCCTTCTTTATGATTTATTGCTTCAAAACTATTCGCTAATATATTCAAAAACATCTGTTTTAATTTTTCTTTATCCCCTTTTATAACAACATTTTCTTCTGGCATATTCTTTATTATTTTAATTGATTTATCAGAAAATTGAAAATTTATAAGTGTTATAACTGAATTTATAATTTCATTTAAATTAATCTCCTCTATCTTTGTTATTTGTGGTCTTGCAAAAAGTAAAATTTGTTCAACGAGATGGTTTATTCTATTTATTTCTTGCTGTAGAAGTTTTGGATATTCATTTATAAACTCTTTATCATTTAATCTGTTTGGTAGAAGGTCTACAAATGTTTTAATAGCAACAAGTGGATTTTTTATTTCATGAGCAAGCCCTGCTGCCATAACTCCTATAGATGCAAATTTTTCTGCTCTTTTTATTTCTTCTTCAAGTTGTTTTATCTTCGTAATATCTGTAAATATAACTTGAACTCCTAACAATTCTTTTTTTTCATCAAAAAATGGTGTTGAAATTATATTGAAAATACTGTTTTTAAAAATTATTTCTTCTGTTTTCAATTCTTTTTCATTACTTCTAAAAAGTTCTTCAACTTTTGGAATAATCTCCTTAGGTAAAACTTCTGAAAAATCTTTCCCTAAAATTTCTTCACTACTACCTAAAATATTCTCCATATTAGAATTTAAAAAAGATGCTTTCCCATTTTTATCAAAACTTATAACTCCAAATGGTGCATTATCAAATAAATTTTTTATATAAGTATTCATTTCAGAAATCTGATGATATAATTTTAATGTTTCAAGAGAAACACCAAGTTGATAACCTAAATTTATCAATAACAACTGGTCTCTATATGTAAAAACTTTATTATCAATTTTATTTTTAAAAAATATACCACCAACAATTTTTTCTCTCTGTATTATTGCAACTCCAACATCATATCCAAGTTTATTAAATTCTTCCACAATTTTTCCCCTTTCAGGATAAACATCCTCTAATCTTTCCTCTTCCTCTTTAATTACAATTTTATTTTTCTCAAGTAAATTAAAAGTTGAAAGTTTTTCTTTATAAACTACTTCTACTTCATCAGGAAGGTCTTTCCTTTCAAATGGAAAATCATTTTTATTTTTCATAACAAACAGAACTTTTTCAGGAACATTTAAAAAATTTTTAAGTTCTTCAATTAAATTTTTAAAAATAATTTTTATTTCATCAAAAGAAAATAGTATACTGAAAATTTTTTGGGTAAATATTTCTATATCATATTTTAAAATTTTAATCCTCAAAAAATTTTGTAATTTCTCTTTTAAAGGATTAAAGAGTATTGCAACAGAAAATCCACTTATCAACAAAGGCCAGTTTTCAGGTTCAATTGCAAAAAAGATAAGGATTTTATTCAAAAGATAATAGACAAAAAAATATATTATAAGTAAAGATAATGAATGAAGTAGATATAAAGATATTTTTTCATAAACCAATGTTATATCCATTATTTTATATTTTGCGATTCCATAAATCATTATTCCAACTATAATAATAGAAGCAAAAGGACCTAATCTATCTGTAATACTTACTTCAAAAATTATTGGGAAAATATGGATAAAAATTACAAAAATAGTTGCTGATAAAAATCCTAAAAATATATATTGAATTTCAAGATTTAGAATTCCTGAACTTTTCTTTTTCTTCCTGTAAAGGGTTCCAAGTCCTAAAATAAGCATTAAAAGTATATTTGAAATATATAAAGATAATTCTAATTTCCCATATTTAACCATCATACTTGATTTAATATTTTGAAAAACTCCTGGTTGAGTAAGATATGCTTCAATTATAAATTTGGGTGAAAATGATATTGCACAATTACATAAACTGATTAAAGAAAGGAGAATAACCTTTCTTTTCTCATTTTTTGGAAAATTTTTCTCTCCAATTGTTGAAACAAATAAATAAAATGTTAAAGGTATAAATGAATCATAAATAAAAACAAATCTAACTAAAAATTCTCCTTTCTTAGGATCAAGGATAGAAGCAATAAAAAAAGATATTAAAGCCCAGATAGATAATTGAAAACAAAGAAATGTAAAAATTCTGTTTGACAACTTTTTTTTACTTCTAAAAATCACAAGTAATCCAAAACTTAAATTTATTAAACTGACTAATAAAAATGAAATTGATAAACTATTTATTTTCATATTTTTTTATAATTAAAGAAGAATTGCTTCCACCAAAACCATGAGAATTTATAAGACAATACTTTATATCACATACTCTTGGTTTATTTGGAACATAATCAAGGTCACATAAAGGGTCTGGATATTCATAATTTATTGTAGGTGGTAATATTTTTTGTAAAAAAGCCATTATACAAGATATCAATTGTAATACACCACCAGAACTGAATGGATTACCTATCATTGATTTTATTGAAGAAACAGGTATTTTATATGCATATTCACCAAAAACATTTTTAATTGCTAATGTTTCAAAATAATCTAAATATGGGTCAGATGGACCATGAGCAGAAATATAATCAATACATTCTTTTTTTAAAAATGAATCTTTTATACAATTTATCATTGCTTTCTCAAATCCTTCACCTGGTTTTGAATCTTCTTTCTCAGTCCATTTTCCATAACCAGTAATTTCACAATAAATATTTGCATTTCTTCTTATTGCATTATAATATTCTTCAATGACAACCATTCCAGCACCTTCTGATAATACTCCTCCATCTCTTAATTTATCAAATGGTCT
>JAMWCO010000045.1 GCA_023818785.1 Candidatus Omnitrophota bacterium | reverse complement strand
ATCGCTCTCGGCTTGCTTCTGGATGCGTTAACATCAAGGTTGGATTTCTCATGAAACCACAATATCATGAGTTAACCATTTTGTCAAATTATTTATTACGTTTGTATTAATTATTTCTGGTGGTGTGATCCTCAAGAACTAACGGAATATGAAAAACGATTTAGACTAAATTATAGTTTCAAAATTATTAAAAATATAATCGATAGCCATTTAAAAAAATTTAATTTTGATATTATTATGACTAATACATTAGTTATACCATGGGGTTTGATAGTTTCTTTCTATTTAAATATACCTCATGTATGGTTTATTCACGAATTTGGAGAATTAGATCATGATTTTAAATTTTTCTTCCCATTTAAAGAGATTATAAAATACGTTAAAAATACCTCTGATTTAATATTAACAGTTTCCGACTCAGTAAAGAGAGAACTATTTAACGATGATAGCGAAAATAAAATAGTGACAATAAGGCAGTATATAGAGGTGCCAAAGAGTTTAGAAAATCCATTTTTCGAAATGAAAAAAATAAAGGAGAGAGAGCCTTTAAAAATTGGCATATTTGGTAAAATAACAGAAACGAAAGGCCAAAAAGATGCGATCTTGGCAATTTCTGAAATTACAAAAGAAAGTAAGGATATTGAATTAATAATAATGGGTGAATATAATAAAGAATATTTAAATAATCTTAAAAAAATAATAAAGGATTATAATCTGGAAGATTATGTGATATTTTATGACTTTAAAGAAAACCCTTTTCCATTTATTAAATATGTTGATATTATTCTTGTTTGTTCAAAGTGCGAAGCTTTTGGGAGAACCACAATAGAGGCAATGTTATGTAAAAAACCAGTGATTGGAACAAACAGAGGAGGAACAAAGGAATTAATTATAGAGGAATATAATGGTTTATTATATGAGCCAGGAAATTATAATGAGCTTTCAGAAAAAATTAAATATTTTATGAATAATAAAGATAAGATAAAAGAATTTGGGGAGAATGGATATAAATTTGTAAAAGAAAATTTTACAAAAGAAAAATATGGGAGGGAAATATTAAGTTTATTGTTTAATTTAAAAGATAATGTTGGAGAAAAAAAATCCCAGGGGGAGGAAATTATAAAAAGATTTTTCAAGACTAATGTGGAAGGAAATTCCAAAAAAGGGGACTTTTATAAACAAGAGGTAAAAAAGGTAGAAAAAATATTGGTTATTAGGTTAGACCATATTGGAGACTTTATTTTAAGCTTACCCGCAATTAGATTACTGAGAAATAAATTTAAAAATTCTTTTATTACTGTTCTTGTTGGAAGCTGGAATAAATTAATTGCAGAGAGAATAAAAGAGATAGATGAGGTGTTAACCTTTAATTTCTTTTACGAAGAGGCAGAGAAAGGTAAACCTTTGATCGATAGAAATGAATTAAAAAATTTAGAAAATGATTTGATAAGAAGGGAATTTGATATTGCGATCGATTTAAGAAGGCAACCTGAAACAAGAGAAATATTAAAATTGTCAGGAGCCAAGGTAAAAATTGGGTTTTCAACGGGAAGGGATGACGATTGGTTAACGATTCCAGTAAAACCAACATTAGAGATGGAGGATATCCCAGGGAAAAAAATAAAAATTCATCAAACCATTCAGATGTACAAGTTGATAGAATCGATCACGGGGAAAAATTATAATGGGGAGGATTTAACTTTAGAAATGCCGGAAATTGATTTAAGCAAAGAAATTGAGAAAATAAGAAATTATTCAAATTTATTTAAAGAAGAATTTATAATTGGAATTCATCCTGGTGCAGGGAATTTACTAAAACAATGGCCCGTAGAATATTTTAGTCATCTAATAGATTTATTAATGGATAAAAATAAGTCTAAGATATTAATATTTGGAGGTCAAAAAGATGAAGAATATGCTACGGAAATAATCAATAAAACAAAAAATAAAGAAAATATAATATCTTTAGCTAAAAAATTAAATCTTATAGAATTCATGAGCTTTTTAAAATGCTGTAATCTTTTTATTGGGAATGACAGTGGACCTTCTCATTTAGCAGGGATTATGGGGGTACCTACTTTAGCTATTTTTAGTGGTCAAGTTTCCCAATTCGAATGGCAACCTTTGGGGAAAAAGACATTGAGTATAGCTGTAAATGTTCCTTGCGCTCCCTGCTATAAAATATCCCCTAAGCAGTGTCCCTTTGATTTAAAATGTCTTAAACTTTTGTGGCCGGAAAGAGTCTTAAAAGCAATTCAGCAACTCATAGCAATTTCAGGAAGTTTTTCCTAGGTTTATAAATTTTATGGCTATATAAAATGCAAAGGTTCTTAGCTCCGGAGCCCTTTTAGCCACTATTTATATTATAGAGGATTTGCCACCTTCTTTGCATTTCATGGGAAAGAGGATATAAAAACCCTTAAGAAAGAAATTCTCAATACCCTGATTCGGTATTGTTAAGCGAAAATCAAAATATAATTATATTTCAACCAATCAAAAGATTTAAAGTATCCCATTTATGTTAATGAAATTCCTCACTTTTGGTATCTGGCCAGCTTTACCTTTAAGTGGTTATTTTATTTTAAATTATTACCTTCAAGCCATCATTAATTCAAATCAGTTAATAAGGTCTATTTCATTTATTTCTTTAGTTACAGCAATTGGTATTATCATTTGGTCCATCCCGATGCTTATTTCGGCAGTAACTGGTATTTTTCAGGCAAAATTTTTTGGAGCATTAGGCTGGTTTATTACTTTTATTTGTTTAATAAAAATCTTTAAGAGTAAGGATTGGTTTCGGAGATTAAAATTTAAAATCTGTAAATGGGACTTGATTCTAATAATTGGTTTAATTTTTGCTGCTTATTTATATCTTGTCTTCCCATCCGAAAATATCTATTTGACCCGTGATGAAGCTCTCTACACCAATCACGGCATATTTATTTCAAGAAGCGGGAGGATAAATGTTCCCTACCCTTGGTCAGAAAATCTTAAAAATATATTTTTTAGAGGATTTAAGGAACCGCCGGGTCTTTTTAAAACAGAGAAAAATATGGCGGTTCAATTCGCGCATCTTTTCCCTCTGTGGCTTGGGCAAGCATTTTCTACTTTTGGGTATCCCGGATTAACAAAATTGAATGGTATTTTCTCCATTCTATCATTATTTATCTTTTATAATTTTTGTTGCTTATTTATGCGAAGAGAGTATGCCGTATTGTCCACTCTTTTTTTAGCTTTAAATCCTGGTCAACTTTGGATATCAAGAACTACTTTAACTGAGATTCTTACGCAATTATTTATCTTCACAGGTTTGTTAATCTTCTTAATAGCTCAGAGAAACCAGAGTAAAAGATTAGCTTTATGTGCTGGGATTTTTTTAGGTTTTTCAACGATGGTAAGAATTGATAATTTTCTTTTGATTCCTTTAGCTATTGTTTCTTTTATCTTTTTTAAAAAATTAGGAAATAACTCCAAAGAAGGAAATAATATTTGGAAATTTTTATTTATTGGAATGATCTCGACCAATTCATTTGCTCTTGGCTATTATATCTTTTTCTCCAATCCTTATTTTTTAGCACTTATTCCACAATTAAAATATATTCTATTCTTCACCCTATTATGTTTTTTATTATTTCTTCTCTCTAATCGGAGTTTCTTTAATAAAATTTATCAAATATTATTTGGTCATACATTATTTTTAATTTTTATAGGGATCATTTTGTTATTTTTACTAATTTATGGATACTATATCAGACCCTCTTTAGAACCTTATTCGCTATTTAATAACCCGGAACATTTTTTACACGGGACTCGGGATTATAGAGAAAATTCACTTTTAAATCTTTCTAAATATATATCTCCTATGGTAATCATTTTGGGAATAATGGGATTGTATTTATCCATCTGGAATATTTTCACAAAAAAAACCGAGGAGAGTACCTTTATTATTTTAATGTTCTTTTGGGTGGGATTTTCTTTATTATATTGTTGGAATCCTCAAATTTCTCCTTTCCATTTTTGGGCGGTTAGAAGATTTATCCCTATAATTATACCGGGATTTATTTTTTTCTCAGGAATATTTTTTTCTATAATAACGAATAGATTTTTTAAACAAATTTTTTTTCTTAAAAAATCTGTCTTTTTAGCAATTTTTATTTTATTTACAATTTTTATTTATAAAGCAAATGGATTAATATTGTTTTTTCAAGAAAATAAAGATAGTTATCTACAGTTTAAAGAATTTTCTGAAAAATTACCAAAAGATGAATTAATCCTTGCCAATGGGTTACATTCATGGATTACCCCGCTTTATTTATCTTTTGATAGAAAAGTAGTTCCTCTTGATTTTAGTATCAGAGAGGGTGCTTTCGCATTGTATAGATATACGGCCAAAAAATTAAAAACGGGAAAAGAAGTTTTTTTACTTTTAGATGAACACATTAATATTCCTGGACTCGACCTGAAACATATTGACAAAATTATTCTAAAAAGAAAATATATTGAAGATACTGTAAATCCATTGCCTAAAAAAATAATATCAGAAGAGAGAGAAATAAAAATTTATAAAATTATGAAATTGGACCAAATTTTTTTTCAAAATCTATCGAATGATAATGAGTTATTGTATACTATAGCACAACAATTATTAAATAGGGATCTTGGATGTGAAAAAGTTCTTGGAACTAATGAAGAAGGATTCTATGGACAAGAATTTGATAATGAAGGGAAACCTTTTCGATGGACAAATGGAAAGGGGAGACTCGAAATTAGACTACTCAAGAATAAAGATAGATTTCCTAAATTAATTTATTTAGAGGGGAAAGCTAAAGAAGGGGTGGAGAAAAAGTTAAAAGTAATAGCAAATAGCCGTGAAATATTTAACAATGAAATTTCAGATAATAATAAATTATCAAAATATTTAACTCTTTCGGATGTTCCCATGGTTGAAGGCGGGAAGCTTTTTTTGGATATCATCAGCGATATCCACATTCCTAAAGAATTAGGAATTAACAATGATGAGAGAAAATTGGGTGTTATGATAACTTCCGTTAAATTTTTGGATAAAATACCCAATTTAATAAACGTTGAAATTGGTGGAAAACGGTTTTTAGTTTCAAATGAGTCTGGGTTTTATGAAGAAGAATATTTCGATGGCAAATCATTTCGATGGACTAATGGGGCTGGAAATATAGAATTGTTCTTAAACGAGAGAGAAATACCAAAATTTATATATATAGAGATAGATCCCTCTATGGAGGTTTCAAAAAAATTGAAAATATTCATAAACAATCAAAAATTATTCGATGGAATATTAGGAGATATGCCTTTTAGTAAAATATTCAGCCTCTCGGGAGTCCGATTCGATCAAAAGATTAAATTAGACATATTAAGCGATGTCCATATCCCTTGTGAAATATTTAAACATTCTAAAGATAATCGAAAGCTTGGGGTAATGATTAGAAGCATAAAATTGCTTGATAAATTACCAGATTTAATTAATAAAGAAATTGGGAATTCAAGAATATTTGGGATCAATGAATCCGGATTTTATGGTCCAGAATCCGATGGTAGTAATTCTTTTAGATGGACAGATGGGCACGGTAGACTTGAATTATTTATTGATAAAGGAAAGATTCCGAATTCTATAAATGTGAACATAGGGTCCACAGGAGGTGTGGGGGAGAAGAATTTTAAATTATTAATTAATGGATTTTCTGTTTATGAAGGGAAAATACCCGATGGAGGATGGAACGAAACTTTTAATCTCTCAGAAATTCCAATAAAAAATAAAATAGTTATTGAATTATTGAGTGATACTCATATTCCAGAGAAAGTCTTTAAAAATTCAATGGATCGTCGAACTCTCGGAGTAATGATAAAAGGGATAAAACTATTAAAATGAAAAAACTAATCATTCAAATACCATGTTACAACGAAGCAAGTGTCTTGCCTCATACTCTAAAGGAGCTTCCCCGAAAGTTGGATAGGTTTGATACCGTGGAATGGCTGGTCATTGACGATGGAAGCACTGATAATACCATAGAAGTGGCGAGAAATCTCGGGGTGGATCATATTGTTCGATTTACCAAACATCAGGGTCTGGCAAGGGCCTTCATGGCAGGATTAGAGACCTGTTTGAAATTAGGGGCAGATGTTATTGTAAATACGGACGCTGACAACCAATATA
This sequence comes from Candidatus Omnitrophota bacterium, assembly GCA_023818785.1. Taxonomy (GTDB): domain Bacteria; phylum Ratteibacteria; class UBA8468; order B48-G9; family JAFGKM01; genus JAMWDI01. Next base: position 3,540 of record JAMWCO010000045.1, on the reverse strand, counting down.
ATGCCAAAGATATCCCTAAATTGATCTCTCCGATTTTAGAGGGAAATGCGGATATGGTGATAGGATCACGATCCATTGAAAATATTGAACACTTTTCGTTCTTAAAGAAACGCCTCCATCGTTTAGGAAGTTATGTGGTTCGTTGGATCAGTCGAACAGAAATTTCTGATGCTCCGAGTGGGTTTAGAGCCCTAAGCAAAGAAGCGGCGATGAGATTAAACGTCTTCAATGATTTTACCTATACCCTTGAAACCATCATTCAAGCAGGTCAAAAAAATATGGCCGTTCTTTCCATTCCGATTACTGTAAATGAAGATCTTAGGCCATCGAGGTTGATTAAATCGATTTTTTCCTATATTATAAAATCTCTTTCCACCATCGTTAGAATCTTTGTAGTTTATAAACCTTTTCGTTTTTTCTTTATCATTGGCCTCATTCTCTTTAGTTTTGGATTTCTTATAGGTATTCGATATTTATATTATTATCTTACAACGGGAGGAGCGGGACATATCCAGTCTCTCATTCTTGCGGCCATCTTATTAGGAATGGGGTTTCAGACCATCATGGTGGCTTTTATCGCTGATTTATTATCAGTCAATAGAAAATTACTTGAAGATATTCAATACCAATTAAGAAAAAAATTAAATGAGACAATGGGTTAGAACACCTAAACATATATTGAGAAAAAAGTGCATCGAACATATTTCAAAGAATTGGACACCTGACTCATTCATAGAAATTGGTGCAGGAGCAGGAGATATTACAAAATTATTTTTGCAGAGAGGTTTTAAAGGATTTTGTTATGATATTGGAGAAAAAACCAGAGAGATTCTTAAAGCCAATCTGAAAACATTTGGAGAGAAGGTCAAAGTGATAGATAGTCTAAAAACTCTACCATTTGAATCAGTGGAGTATCTCTTTGCATTTGAAGTCTTAGAGCATATCCCTAATGATTATGAAGCGTTACAATCTTGGTCTTTATTTTTAAGAAAAGGGGGAAAGATTCTTATTTCTGTGCCAGCCCATATGAGTAAATATAGCCCTCAGGACGAATCTTTCGGTCATTTAAGGAGGTATGAGAAAAATGGACTTTATCTTCTTTTAAAAAAAACAGGGTATAAAAACGTATCCATTATAAATTACGGTTATCCGCTTGGGAACATCACTCGAAGAATCGCTGATATGTTCCATATTTATGATGTAAATTATCAATCCCTCTCTTTGAAAGAGAGGAGTATTCGAAGTGGAATTGAAAGGGCTGAATTGGCGTATAGATTATCATTTCTATTCAATGAATGGACTCTCATTCCATTTATAATAATCCAACGATTCTTTTTCGATCTGGATGCAGGGGATGGTTATGTAGCCATGGGTGAAAAAATTTAGATTAATTTATATTCAATTGTAAAATAGTATGAAAAACTTAAACAACAATGGGAATCTCTGTTATAGTTCCTTCTTACAACACTCCTCAAGAATTTATTGACAATCTTTACAATTCTTTGTTAACTCAAACATTTAATGAATATGAGGTTTTAATTATAGATGATTATTCCACTCTTAAACCTGATTATTCCATTCCAGATACACGATTTAATATTATTTATCAACCATATCACTCCGGTCCTGCAAAATGCAGAAACATCGGTGTTCAGCTGGCAAAAAATGATATCCTCTTTTTTACAGATTCTGATTGTGAATTGGCACCAGAAACTCTGGAAGTTGTTTATAAAAACATCCAGGAGAATGACATCACTGCAGGAAATACTATTACAAAAGTAAAAACCTTTTTGGGAAAAACTATTGCTTACCTCGGATTTCCAGGAGGAGGGATTATTGGTTTCGATCAAGTCTGGAAAGTTGATAGGTTAGGTTTTACCAGGAGTTTTAGCAGCTGTAATGTGGCAATGAAAAAAAAGATCTTCTATTCTATTGGTCCATTTGACACAACTTTTCCAGTCCCCGGGGGTGAAGACACCGTTTTTGCCAGTCACGCAATTCAGGCAGGCTATAAAATCAGATATCTCCCAAATCAGGTCGTTTATCATGTGGAGAGAAATAGTTTAAAAGCTTTTATCCAGTGGCAAATCACAAGGGGAAGGGGGAATTACCATATAAAGAAAAGACTTGGACGAGTAAACCCTTTCTTCAAACTCAGACTATGGTCATTTAAAAACAGTATTTTTAAATCAGAAATATATTTCGTCCCATTTGTATTAATTTTAATCATCCTTTCAGTTTTTTTTCAAATTAAAGGCTACCGGATAGAAAAGAGAAGAAATGAAAAAAGGCCTTAATTATATAGGTAATTTTTTAACAGTAACCTCACTCCTCTTTCTTTTTTTTAGGTTAAGCCAATATTCAAATAAATTTCCAAGCTTTTCATGGAATATTCAGGGGATAATAAGCATTATTGGGACTATTCTATTCTGTACCTTAACTATAGTCGTTAATGCCTATATTTGGAAAATTATCCTTCGGGGATGGAAGATTTTTCTCAGTTTGAAAGATTCGTTCGAGATTGTAGGTCAGGCCCAAATAGGGAAATATCTACCCGGTAATATTTTTCAATATCTTAGCAGGATTTCGCTTGGGAAAAAAGCAGGAATTTCTATGGAGGTCCTTTTATTAAGTATGGGTACTGAAACTCTTATTCTTGTCTTGGCGGCTATTTCTATCGGTTCTATCGGATTATTCTTTGATGGAAAACCCCCCGTCCGGTTGATCGGAAAATTAAATATTAATGAATCACAATTTATTATTTTGTTAATTATTTTGATTACATCATTCTTTGGGATTTTATTACGTAAAACTCGCGTATGGATTTACTCCTGTCTGCGACACACAAGAAAGGGTGGATTGATAACGGCTTTTTTTCTCTTCATCGGAGTATTTATTTTTTATGGAGTCCTTATTTCACTTCTCCTGAGTAATTTATGGAAGATAGAGACAATTCTTAAGTGGTATCATTTCAGTTGGGGTTTTGCTCTGGCATGGTTATTAGGGTTTATCACCCCGGGAGCTCCAGGGGGATTAGGTATCAGAGAGACAGTTTTATATGCTTTATACCATCATGAAATCCATGAAGGGACTTTAATCGGATTAATATTTATTCTAAGGATCATTTTTGGTTTAGGAGATCTATTGGGATTTACGATGGCTTATATTATGAAGTCAAAAGAAAATTCTAAAAGGGCAAACTTAAAAGGTTCGCCCTTTTAGAGCTATGGATAATCTATGGATCGTAAAAGTAAAAAGTATTTAATACAGGAGTATCTCCGGTTGCACCTGGAAGAGTAAACCACCCTGACCAGCTACCTCCATGAAAACTTCGATAATATATATTGTTATTTGTATAACCTTTTACCGCAAGATACAATGTATTCGTCTCTGGTTCTACAGCTAATGATGGGGATTTACTTGTCTTGCCAGAAATCTGAGTCCATAACCCGGGCCACCAGTGTACACCGGAATTATCCCTATATAACCATGTCCAATAGATAGCGTTATCTAAACCTTTTACTATAACTGTCAATGTAT
>JAMWCO010000044.1 GCA_023818785.1 Candidatus Omnitrophota bacterium | reverse complement strand
AGATATGAAAATGATTTAGAAAAGATATCATTTGTTTATCCTATTTACTCTCCTAAATTAATTCAAAGTGGCTGGGGCAGAGTTTATATCTCTCAATTGAAAGAAAACCTTGAAAAACTTGAAGAAAGATATTCTTATTTTGATGGGATAACAATTGGATTTGAAAATAAAGAGATTTGTCCTTATGGAGGTTTTTGGCCATTTTCATACACAGTTAAAATTGATTATGAGAAATTAAAATCCGAAGTTGAAACTTTGAAAAATTTGAAGTTTAAAAGATGGAAAGACAATTTTTTATGGGTTAGTGCATATTTAAGAGGAGAAGATAATGTTGATTGGTTATTTGATGAGAATATATGGGAGATAATAAAAGAAAATTTTAGAATAATTGGTAAAATAGTTAAAGAGACAGATTGTAAAGGTATATTTCTTGATTGTGAGACACCAAATAAAAATACACCTATTTTTTCACATACAGGATACTATAAAGAGAAATATAATTTTGAAGTTTGTGCAAAGAAAGCATTTGAGAGAGGAAGACAGATTATAGAAATTTTACAAGAAGAAAAACCAGATATAGTTGTTATAAGTGTTGATGGTTCAAGAATTGTTGGTCTTGGAAGGAGTGTTTTTATGTATCATTGGGGAAATTTAGAAAAAACAAGTGTATCGCCTGGATATTTTTATCCTGAAATGAAGCATAGATTATTTTATTCATTTTTATCAGGTATGATATATGGAGCAAAAGGGAAAACAAAAATTATAGATGGAGAATATTCACCTCATATTGGTAATACAATTGAAGGGCCTTTATATAATAGGAAATTTTTCTTTGAAGTTATGCCATTTTTAAAAGAAGATGATTTAAAAGTTCCAGTTGAAAAACTTTTCTTCAATAGTGGTATTGGTGGAAGAGCAAATACATATGAAGCACCAGGAAGAGATAAAGCAGATGGAGGGATGTATGAAAAATTAGTTCCACTTTTGAAATATAGTTATTCTGATTATATATGGGTGTACTGGCAATCTTATACTCCTGGATATGGATGGTATGAATATTATTGGATGGATAAAAAGAAAAAAGAAGAAATGGAAGAAAAGATAAAGAAAGGAGAAATTAAACCATTTACACCAGATTTAATTGAAGGTAAACCAGAAGAATTTTTTGATGCAATAAAGAAAGCAAAGGAGGTTATCAATGAGTAAAAAAGTTATAGTTATTGGTGCTGGTAAACTTGGGAAAAGATGGATTGATTATATACTTGAGGAAGAGGGATGGGAGATATGTGGGATTGTTGAAACTTCTGAAAAGGTAAAAGAAGAGATAAAACAAAACAAAAAAATTAGAGGGATACCGATTTATAATGATATTGATGAGGTAAATGAAAATGTTGATGGATGTATAATTTCCACTCCTCCAGAAAGCCATCTTGATATTGCAAAGAAAGCAATTTTAAAAAACATAAATATTTTATGTGAAAAACCATTGACTTTTGATTTTGATAAAATAGATGAGATTTTAAAACTTAAAAATGAAAGAGATGTTGTATTTTTAGTAAATCAAAATCAGAGAAGTATACCACAATTGAAAGTTTTAAAAGAATTTATAAAAAGTGGTAGATTAGGTAGAATTTGTTATATTTCAATTTATTTTTCAAGGATCATGAGAACATATGATTGGAGAGAAGAAATTTCTCAGCCAGTTTTAATAGATATGTCAATTCACCATTTTGATGATATAAGATATGTTATTGAGAAGGAATTGGGAAAGGTAATAAGTTGTTTTACTTTTAATCCAGAATATAGTTTTTATAAAGGAGATAGTTGTGTTTCCATTAGTATGGTTTTTGATAATATTTTTGTTGACTATTATGCAACATGGATTGGTAAAGGAATTCAGACAGATTGGACAGGATATTGGACAATTGAAGGAGAAAATGGTGTTTTATATTTGAAAGATTGTAAGGTATTCTTTGTTTATGGTAAAGATACTCCATTGGATTCAGATAAGATTGAGTATTTAAATATACCAAAGGAAGAATTTAAAGATTCACTCCTTTGGACACTTGATAAATTTAAAAAGGCAATTGAAAAAAATATGGATGAGGAAGTAAAAGGTATTACAATTGAAGAAAATATAAAATCATTAAAAATACTTGAAGAATCTTTAAAATTTCTGAAAAGGAGAAAAGATGAAAGGGATAGGTGAGATTAGATTGAAGGATTTTAAAAAGGAATTTAAAATTATTGAAAAAATTCTATCAAATTGTGATAGAGTTGACAAATTCTTTAAAATACCTACTGAAGAGTTTATTGAAAGGCAGAAGAAAGTTTATAATGCTTTAAGTGAAAATGGTTTTGATGTAGGATTTGTTTTTTCAGATGAACATTATGATGGAGATGTTGCTTATCTTGGTGGTAATACAAATATTCAGATTGAACAAGTTGCAGGAGTTATTGGTAAAAATGGTTTTCATATAATTGCAGGTCTTGAAGGTGGATATATTGCTGAACAACTTGCAGAAAGAGCAAAGGCAACTGTTCATAAAGTTGAGATGTTAAAACTTGCAGATGAAGAATATCCTATAAAAGCAGAAAGAATTGAAGATGTAATTGAACAAGCAAATGGTGGTAAAGTTAAAAGAGTTGCTCTTTTAACACCAAGACAGGTAATCCCTGCAAGTATTGTTGAATACCTTGAAAAAATATATGGAAAAGAAAATGTTTGTGATGCTCAAGAGATTTATTATAAGATAAAATATGAAAAAAGTGATAATGAGATGAAACTTATTAAAGATGCATGTATAATAGGAGATGTTGTTTTAAGGTGTATGCTTGCAGTTTTAAAGCCAGGGATGCTTGAGACACAGGTTGCTGGATGGGGATATCTTGTTGGGAAAGAACTTGGAGCAGAAGAATTTGGATGGGATATTATGGTAGGTGCAAATACTGCAAATAGAACATTAATAGGGAAAGCATTAAATAGAGTTATAAATGAAGGAGATTATGTTCACCTTGGAGTTGCTCCAAAAAGGGATGGATTAACAAGTTGTGTAAGAAGGTCTGTTGTTTGTGGAAAGAGATTAACTAAAAATCAAAAATTCTGGTTCAATTTCATTGAAGAGGCATATAAAGTTGGTTTAGAATGGTTGAAAAAAATAAGTGAAGAAAATTTACCTGCATATTTACAAGAAGAGGCACTTATTAATTTTTTCAAATCAAAATCAGAACAGGTAAGTAAAATTTATGGGAAGAAGATTGAACTTGAAAAATTGAAGCCATATACTGGTACACATAATGCAGGATATACAGAATGCCAAGAGTTTTATGGAGCAATAACTTTAAATTCAAAAGAAGTTCTTGGAAATCAGATAGTTATAATGCTTGATGTTGCAGTTAGAGGGATTGGTGATTGGTGGAATGATGTTATAATACCTGATATGGATTTTGTTGTAATTGAAAATACATGTGGTAAATTTGGGCAAAGATTAGAAGAATTGAATAAGTTACCATATAATGTTCAGAAACTTGTTGGAAATGCAGATGAATATTAAAAAAGGGATTAATGAGAGTGCTTTTCCTGAAGGATTAAATTATAAAGAGATATTTGAGATAACAAAAAAAGCAGGATTTGAAGGGATAGAAATGAACTATTTTTTTGAAACTGGAAGATTGAATACAAAATCATCAAACTCCTATTTAGAAGAGATAAAAGGATTTTCTGAAAATTTTAATCTTAAAATTCCTTCATTGTTATGTGCTGAGACATATAGATTACTTCCAACAACTTCTTTAAAAGAGAAAACAAGATTGATAAATTTAATTGAGAATGCATTTATTGTATGTAAAAAATTTGGTTCAGATACTCTTCTTATCTGTGAGGGATGGATAAATGAGAATATAGGATATTTAGAAGGTTATAAAAATTCTTTAAAGTTTTTCAAAGAAATATCTAAAATTGCTGAAGATTATAAAGTTTATATTGGGATTGAAAATGTAAGGAATAAATTTTTACTTACACCACTATCTTTTTTAAATTTTATCAAAGAGATTGGAAGCAAGTATATTAGAATTTATTTTGATACTGGAAATGTAATTGGTTATGGATATCCTGATGATTGGATAGAAACATTAAAGGATTATATTGTTCAAATACATATTAAAGATTTTAAGGAAAGGGAAAATATTTTTGTTTCAATTTTAGATGGTGATGTTGATTGGTTGAGGTTTAAAAAAATACTTAGTAAGATAAAATATTCAGGATTTTTAATAGTTGAAAAAAGTCAGCACCCTTTTTTCCCTATAGAGGATATTTATTTAAATTCAATTAAACTTGATATAATTTTAGGAAACTTTAAAATATGAGAAAGATAATATGGGAGTTGAAAGGTGGGCTTAAAAATGAAGAAATTAAAAATATTCATGAATTTGCTTTAAGATTAATTGAAGAAATTGGTATTTTTGTTGGTTCTGAAAAAGTTTTAAAAAATATACCGCAAGAAAAAGGTATTTTTATAAAAGATAATAGAGTTTTTATAAAACCTGAGAAAATAGAAGAATTATTAGGTCCATTTCCAAAAAAGAAAAATTTTGATGAGAAAGAGATTAAATTTTTTGTAAGTGGTTATTCTTTAAGATGTTATGATTTATATACAGGCCAGATAAGAAAACCAACATTAAATGACCTTATTGATTTTACAAAAATTGCTCATACTCTTGGTGCTTATGGAAGTGCTTTAGTATTTCCTTGTGATTTACCACAAAAATTAGGAGAAGTCGCAACTTATAAATTCTGTCTTGAAGTTTCAGATAGGATATATGGTGCTGGTGTTTTCAGTGATGAATATGTTTTTGATATTGTTCAAGAAATTATTTATTTAATAAAAGGTAAGTATGAAATTGGAATGCATATGATAAGTCCAATGAGTTTTGATAAATTTTTGATAGAGAATGCTTTTAGATATATAGATAGAGATACTTCTTTCTGGGTTGGAACAATGCCAATGGTTGGAGCAACTTCTCCAATAGATTTTATATGTTCAGTTTCACAAAGTTTGGCAGAAGTTTTATCTGGAGCAGCAATTTTAAAAATCCTATCTCCAAAAAATGAAGTAATTTTTTTACCTTTTGTTTATCCTTTTGATATGAAATATGGTAGTATTGTATTTGGTGGACCTGATTTTATAAAACTTAATTTAATTTTGCATCAGATAGGAGAATATTATGGAATAGATATTATGGCACGCGTTTTTAATAATATGGGAAAATATCCAGGTGATGCACAGATGGCACTTTCTTCAGCAGGTGTTATTTTATCTTTACTTTTTGGAATGAAAAATTTTGGTTGGGCTGGGATGTGTTGTATTGATGAAATTGCTTCTATTGAACAGGTTATAATTCAATATGAAATTTTAAAAAGTTGTCTTCATATAAAAGAAGGAATTGAATTTGATGAAAATAAAATGGATATTGAATTTATGAAAGAATCTATTTTAAAAGAGAATTCATTTTTAACGCATCCATTAACACTTGAAAATTATAAAAAAGTTCTATTTTTCTCTGATATATTTTCAAATGAACCATTTAATGTATGGGAAAAGAATGGTAAAAAATCAATATGGCAGAAGGCAAGAGAAAAGGCAATAGAACTTTTAAAAGAACATAAATTTGAAAGAGATGAATTTCAAAGAAGGGAACTTGAGAAAATATATCAAAAGGCAGTTAAAAAATTAAAATGATTATAGATATTCATTCACATTTATATAATATTAAAAATTTTGAAAAAGATTTAATTGATATTGTTAAAAAATTGAATTATGAAAAGATTGTCATCTCAGGTATTGAAGGAAATTACTGGGAATATATTTTAGGAAATGAAGATGTTATAAGATTTTATAAAAAATATCCTTCTCTTGTTATTCCCTTTGCACATTTTCGTCTTGGAATTGATAGAAAAGAGAAAATAGATGAATTTTTAAAATCTGGATTTAAAGGAATTAAATTTATCTCTCCACTTAAAAATTATGATGATGAAAATTATTTTGAAATATATGAAAAGATTGAAAAAGAAAATTTAATATCTCTTTTCCACACAGGTATAGTAAGTAGAAGAACTGCTGAAACAAAAAAAGAAAATGTTTCATCTTCAAGAATGAGACCTATCTTTCTTGAAACAATTTCAAGAAATTTCCCAAATTTAATTATAATAGGAGCGCATTTGGGTTATCCTTGGTATGAAGAAGCAGTTGAGGTTGCAAGAGTAAATCCAAATATTTATTTTGATTTATCTGGTCCATCTATTTATTCAAGGGATTATAAATTTTTTAAGGAAATATTCTGGATAAAGAATAAAAGACTTGGTGAAAATAGTATAATAAAAAAAGAAAAAATTTTATTTGGTTCAGATATTTATTATGAAAAAATACCAGATTATACAAATCACTTAAAAAGTTTTTTTAAAAAGATTGATTGTAAAGAATATATAGAAAAGTTTTTTTATGATATTGCTTATAAGATATTTAAAAAAAAGGGTATTTTATGATTGATATTGAACAGATCTTAAAAAGGAAGGATAAATTTGAAATTGCAGATAAATTCTTAACATCATATACATCATCATTAGGTGGAGGAAGTTTAAATATATGGGATGGGAAAAGTGAAAATTTTAACCATTGTTCTCCTTTAGATGGTTCTGATGCAAATATTTATATATTATCATATGAAGGGAGAAAGGGTTTATATTTAACAGATTATATTTGGAGTCCTTATGAGATTAATGCTGAATATATAACTTATAGAAGGACATATATAAAAGAGAGAAAAACTATTTGGGATAATACATTTATTGATATAATTTTAATTTCAAATGAGACAGATTGTAAATTTAAAATTGTTTGTGAAATAGTGCCAAGATTTTTATATAAAAAAAAAGATCCTTTTTTTAATGAAGGAATTGTTGAAAAGGATAATATTGATTATGATTTTTACTGCAGTGATAATATTTTCTTTTTATATGAAAAAGAAGGTGTCCATAAAAACTTTTATAAAATTTATTCTTTCAATAAAAAATTCAAACTAAAAAAAGAAGGGAATGTTTTTTATCTTGAAATACCTATAAATTTAAAATCAACATTATTTACCCCTCATGCTGATTGGGAGAAAATTGTTTTTGCAGTCACTTATTCAAAAGATAAAAATGAAGGGATAGAAAAAGTAAAAAAAGCAATTGAATTCCCTGATATTTATTTTCAGGAAAGAAGAAAAGATTTAGATGAATTTTTTAGAAATAAGATACCATACTTTAATTCAAACTTATTATACTTAAACAAAATTTACTATTTCTGCAATTATGTCTCATTTAGTAATATTTATGATTTTAAGGAAGGGAATTTCAAAAATAGATTTACCTGCCCATCAAAATTTAGATTACTTTGTCAATGGTTCTGGGATTCTGCATTTCAATCAATATATGAAAAATATATAAATACAGATATTTCTACCTCTTCTTTAAGAAATATAATTCAAAATCAAGATGAGAAAGGCCATCTGCCATTTACTCTTGCAATAGATAAAGTAATAACAGGGGATTTAGTTCAACCATTTATTCTTCCAATTGCACTCTGGGATATCTATTTAAAAAATGGGGATAAAGAGATTTTGAAAGAGTTTTTACCTTCACTTATAAAATTTGATAAATATATTGAAAAATTTAGAATGGAAAATGGACTTGTCTATTTAAAAGTTCCTGGGGAAAGTGGATGGGATAATTCAAGGAGATATATACCAGAACCACCATTTATTCAGAAGAATTCACCGATGATTAAAAATAATAGATATATTTTTTCTCCAGATTTTAACACATATATCTATATTGGAAGATATTTAATAAAAAAAATGGCAAAAGAGATTGGGAAAGAAGATATTTACAAAGAATATGAAAAAAGAGAAAAAATTTTGAGAAAAGAGATTGAAAAAATGTGGGATGAGAAAATAGGTCTTTTTCTTGATAAATATATAGATGGAGAAAAAATATATGTAAAGACACCAGCAGGTATGATACCTATGCTTGGTTTAATTTCAAATAAAAAACAAAATAGAGAAATTATTTCACATATTTTAAATAAAAATGAATTCTGGACAGATTATCCAATACCAACTCTTTCACTTGATGACCCATATTTTAATTCATCTGATGAATATCAAAGTTATTGGAATGGTAGGGTTTGGCCAAATATAAATTGGTTAATAATAGAATCTTTAATTAGAAACAATTTTTTAAAAATAGCAAAAGAATTGATTGAAAAAACAATAAGGATTTGTGTTGTTTCTGGTGAACCAAACTGTTATGAAAATTATAATCCATTCACAGGTTTACCATATTCAACCCACAATATTTTTAATTATGGATGGGGAGGGATTTTTAATGATGTTTTAATAAGAAGGGTTTGTGGAATACAATCTGATGGAAGAAATAAGATTATATCTTTTTTGCCTTTTTTATTTCCTAATTCTGATTTTTTTGAAATAAAAAATCTTACCTGTGGGAATATACCTTTTTCTATTGAATTTGAAAGGAGAAAAGAATTTATAAAATTTAAATTAAAAGCAGATGAAAAAATAAGATTTATTTCTGAAAAAAATGAGAAAATTGGTAAAAAAATAGAAGGGAAAATTCCTTCTGAATTGAGTAAGGTTTACCATTTTCTGGATTTATAAAAAGGTTATCTTTGAAAATAGTCAGTTAGAAAAGGATTTTGTGGTATCTTAAAAGGCAATTATCTTCCAGAGGCGGGATACGGGAAAGAAAGATGAAATTTTATCTTGCTGAATATGTCTGGAATTAGATAGCAAAAATGGCAAAAAAACACAATTTATTATTTATTTTCACTGATGAGCAAAGGTTTGACACGATGGCTTGCTATGGTAATAGTTTTATTCATACTCCCAACCTGAATGCCCTTTCAAAAGAAAGTTTTATATTTGAAAATGCTTATGTATCTCAACCTGTTTGTACGCCATCCCGTTCAACTATTTTAACAGGGTTGTACCCGCATACCAATGGATGTATTTCAAATAATGTTCCTCTTCTTCCTGAAATAAAAACAATTGCTGAGATGGTTTCTGAAGAGTATTTATGTGCTTATTATGGGAAGTGGCATCTTGGTGACGAGATTATTCCACAGCATGGGTTCGAGAAATGGGTAAGTATTGAGGATGTGTACCGTCCATATTATTCCAGAGAAGAATATCTTGCTTATTTCAGCAGTCACCATCACTTCCTTATTGAAAATGGTTTCACACCGGATATTGAAAGCAAAGGAGCAAAAATTTTTAGTCGTTGGATGGCGGCTAACCTCCCAGAACGTTTCACTAAAGCTTCTTTCCTTGGAGAAGAAGCGGCAAGGTTTATTAAGGAGAACTGTAACCGTCCATTTATTCTTTATGTTAATTTCCTTGAACCACACATGCCTTTTACAGGTCCTTTTAATAAAATGTATCCTCCTGAAAAGTTACCTACGAATCCACATTTCTTACAGAGACCACCTAAAAATGCATCTTTAGTCAACAGAATAATATCTGATTTCTATAATTCTAAGTATAGCGGTTATAACTTAAAGAATGAGAAGGATTGGAGGAAAATCCGTGCTCAATACCTTGGACTTGTGACACTGGTGGACAAGGCTGTAGGTGTTATCTTGCGTGCACTTTATGAATGTGGGATTGCGGATAATACAATCGTGGTT
>JAMWCO010000043.1 GCA_023818785.1 Candidatus Omnitrophota bacterium | reverse complement strand
TAGGGAATGATATGATTTTATATCCAGAAAGACCAACAAAGGATGGGAAGATTATAAAGATTGAAGTTGAAGACCATATAAGTGTAAGTGTAAAGATGGAAAATGGTGCAATAGGTATAATTGAGGCCTCAAAAATAGCAACTGGAACTATTGATGAACTTAAATATGAAATTTATGGGACGAAGGGAGCAATAAGATTTAATTCTGAAAATCCTAATTTTTTAGAAATTTATTCCTTAAATGAAGAGGGGTTTAAAGAAATTTTTACAGGAGGGAATTATAAAGAGAGTAATTTCCCAGGGCATAAATTTACAACTGGATGGATAAGAGCACATATCCATTCAATTTATAATTTTTTGAAAAATATATATGAGAATAAAAATTCTTCTCCTTCTCTTTATGATGGTATTTACAATATGAAAATAATTGAAAAAATTAAAAAATCTATAAGAACAAGAAGATGGGAAAAATTATGAATGAGAGAGAAAGATTATTATCTGTCTTAAATAAAAATAGACCAGATTTAATTCCTTGGTATGCAGACCTATCATGGTGGTATAACTATAAGGTTATTGAAAAAGGACTTAATTGGAACCAAGATGATTATTTGAAACTTTATATTGAAACAAAAACAGGGATTTATGTATATGCTCCAAATTTATGGAAAGAAACATATTCTGAAGATATCAAATTTATAAATCAGAAAAAAGATAATTTAATAATTTCAAAGATAATAACACCATTAGGGACACTTGAGTCAATTTCAAAATATCTTGAAAATTCTTATACTACTGCCTATTTAACACACTTTATTAAAAATTTAGATGATTTGAAGATTATGCAATATATTTTTAAAAATAGAAAAGTTAGTCCTAATTATGAAGAGTTTGAAATGATAGATAAAAAATGGGATGGTTATGGAATTCCTGTTGCTCTTGGACCAATTTGTGTTTCTCCATTACAAACACTTATAACCAGATGGGCAGGGATAGAAAGAGTTATTGATATATTTTTTGAAAATAGAAAAATTTTAGAAAAAACAATAGAAATCTTAGAAGAATGTAATGATGAAATTTTTAAAATTATAGAGAATTCACAATCTTTAATTATTATATTTCCAGAAAATTTATCTTCTGAAATAACAGGAAGAAATTTTATTGAAAAATATGAAATGCCTTATTGGAAAAAGAAAATAAACCAATTAAAAAGAAAAAATAAATTTGTTGGTATTCATAATGATGGAAGTTTAAAGGGGTCTCTTCCTTTGTTAATTGAAAGTGGTTTTGATTTTGTTGAAGCAGTTACTCCTGCACCATTTGGAGATATAAGTATAGAAGAGATATTTAAAATAGCAGATAATAGAATTATAATTTGGGGAGGAATACCAGGAGCAATTTTTTCTCCTTTATATAACCAAAAGTATTTTGAAAATTTTATTAAGAATTTGATTTTATTTGTTAAAAATAAAAATAATTTTATTCTTGGAGTTGCTGACCAGGTTCCACCAGATGCATCAAAAGAAAGGATATTAAGAGTGAGAGAGATTCTTGAAAAATATGGAAAATAAAAAAATATATATAATTTGTTACTGTCATCCTGATTGGGCATGGACTCATACAAGATACTGGCATGAAAATAGATATTCTCTTGTTTTAAATGAAGTTCTTGATATTATGAAGAATAATAGAGATTTTAGATACTATATTGATACATATATTACATTTATTGAACCATTTTTAAGAAATTATCCTGAAAAATATGAAGAATTAAGAGAGAGGATTAAAGAGAAAAGAATTGCTATATGTGGAACTTATACAAATTTAAGAACAAATATGGTTGGAGAAGAAACATTTATAAGAGATATAATTTATGGAAGGAAGGTTTTTAAAAAATTATTTCCAGAGGTAGAACTTTCTGTTTATGCAGGAACAGTTGATGTCGCAGTTGGTCATCCACAAATTCCACAAATTTTAAATAAATCTGGTTATAAATATTTTAGGTTCTGGAGACCACATTCTGCTTTAAGTGCAAAAAATATACCTTATGAGTTTATATGGGAAGGGATTGATGGAAGTAAAATAATATGTTCAAGAGGTTCTTATTCTGGTATTGGTTATAAAGATATTTTTACAGACAAAGATAAATTTTTGAAAAACTGGGAAGAAGCGAAAAAGAAATTCTATCAATTAGAACTTGAATATGCGAGCAAACTTTCAAAAACTGGTATTATATGGATAAGTCATGGTATGGATGATTTAAGACCATTAAGAAGCACAAATGATGAAAAACTTGATTTAATTGAATTTATCAATGAGTGGAATAAAAGAGAAAAAATAGATTTGGTTTTTGGCACACCTATTGATTACTTTAAAGATATAGAAAGAAAAAGATTACCTATAATAAGAGGAACAATTGACCCATCTGATGTTTGTTATAATACTTCATATGGTGGTTCAGAAGGTCTATGGTTTTTAAGAATTTTGTCTGATAGAGAAATTACAAATGCAGAAAAGTTTTGTTCAATTGCAAGTTTATTTGGTTTTATATACCCGGAAGAAAAATTTAAAGATTTGTGGGAAAATATACTTTTGTTTTCTTCACATGCAACACAATGGTTATTTGAAAATGATTTTAATGAAATTTATAATCTTGCTTTGAAAACAATCTTTGAAATAAAAGAAATAAAAAATAAGGCAATAAATAAAATAATATCGCAAATAAAATCTGAAAAAAAGAAAATCGCAATTATTTTTAATCAGACAAATTTTTCTAATTATTTTTATGTTAAATTTTTAATTAGTTCAGTTGATGGAATGTTAGATAAAAGTTTTATTATTAAAGATGGGAATGGTAAAGAAATCCCTTATCAGATTATAAATTATTTTCCAAACGAATATAATACATGGGAAGTTGAAGTTATTGCAAAACTATTTTTACCATCTTATGGATATAATTCAATTTATATTGAAAAAGGGGAGAAAAAAACAAAATACCCATCTTTTAAATTGACTGACCTAAACAAAATTGAAAATGGAAATATTTCCATTAAATTTGAAGATGGATATCTAATAGAAATTAAAGGGGGAGATTTTAATTATAAAACAGAAAAAGATAATTCTTTTGGGAATTTAAAACTTTTACATCTTGACCCTGAAGGTATTTTACATATAGGTAAATTTTTAAAAGAAGAAAATGTAATTTGGGAAAAATGGTATAAGAAAGAAGAAGGAGATTTAAGACAGATTTTTGAATGTGAAGGTATTATTGGAAAACATAGAGTTAATATGGACATAATTATTTATGAAGAAGGGAGAGTTGATTTTGAACTTGAAATTGACTGGTTTGGTGAAGAAAATGCCTTTTTATTATTTTCTATCCCTTCAAATTTCTTTGATGGGAAAATTTATGGAGATATTCCTTTTGGATTTGAAGAGAAAAATTTAGAAAAAGAACCATATGGAAGATTACCTGGAAGAGGATGGGGTAATATTGAGCGGCTTATTGAAGGGATGTTTTTTTCAAAAAGTTTTGTTGATTATAGAAGTAAAGAAAAAGGGATATCTTTAATAGTGCACAATGGAGATAGGTATTTTATTTATGATAGAGAAAAGAAAACCCTTTCCCATATAACATTGAGAAGTTTTACCAGACATAAGAATAATTGGGAAAAAGATATAAACGAGAAAATTGAAGCAAAAGGAAAACATAAATATAGATATACTATTTTATTCCATAAAGCAGATTCTTTATCAAGTGTTATTAAATTAAGTGAGATTTTAAGGAATGAACCAATTGTTATTCAGAGATTTCCCAAAATTGAAAAAGGAGATTTACCAGAAACATCATCTTTCATAAAAATAAAACCAGAATATGTCATTTTAACTTCATTTTACAAAGAAGGAGATGAGTTTATATTAAGATTATATGAAACAGAAGGGAAGGAGAAAGATATATCTATAGAATTATTTTTCAAACCCAAAAAAGTAAAAATAATCGATTTGATAGGTAATGAAATAAAAGATAGAAAAGTTTTATCAAAATGTAATAAGATAAAATTAAAAATAAAAAAATTTGAAATCCTAACCTTAAAACTTTCCGAACCGGGTTCGGAAAAGAAGGATTTTTAGGAATTCAATCTCTTACCAATATATAAATTTTGTGAATAAGTTTTTTTCAAATTGTGTAAGTTTTTCAACATCTGGTATTATGTATCTATCTTCAAAAATGTCTATTAAAATCTTTCCTCTTTCTCCAAAATCAATTGCTCTGCTTCTTTCCCATTTTAAATAGAATTTTTTTTCACCCTTATCTGTTTTTACATCAAACAGAAGGAATCCAAATTCCCATTTGATATCAAATATTTTTGTTATTACAAATGAAAAATAGTGTTTGTTCAGTGTTTCCAAGATAAGTTTCTTTTCTTCTTCTGGGAAAATTAAAACATCTTTAATTATACCTATCTCTTCAATTTCTCCTGTTTCTTTTTGATAGAATAAAGAAATAAATTTATATGGCTCTCTTATAGGAAAGCAAGAAATAGCCACCACTCCTTTATAAATTCTTCCATCTTTTAAAAAAATATTTATCGTGTTAAATTCGCCTCTTAAAATTTTTATATTTTTTGGTGTAAGATATTCAATTTTATTATTCATTTATTAATACCTCATCAATACTTGCAAGTTGTGTCTGCATAACAATAAGATTATAATAAACACCTTTCTTTTTCATTAATTCTAAATGATTCCCTGATTCAACTATTCTACCATTATCTATTACTAAGATTTTATCAGCATCTTTCAGTGTTGACAATCTATGAGCAACAATTATTGTGGTTCTTCCTTTCCATAAAGTAGATAGAGCATCTTGAATTTTCTTTTCTGATTCTGTATCAACAGAAGAGGTCGCTTCATCTAATATTAAAATAGAAGGATTACATAAAATTGCTCTTGCAATTGTTATTCTCTGTTTTTCTCCACCTGAAAGACCCGCTCCTTTTTCTCCAAGAAGAGTGTCATAACCATTTGGCATTTTCATAATAAATTCATGAGCGTTTGCAATTTTTGCTGCATTTATTATTTCTTCTAAAGTTGCATCAGATTTTCCATAAGATATATTTTCAGCAATTGTCCCTCTGAATAAAAATGGTTCCTGTAAAACAAGACCAATATGTTTTCTTAATTCTGTAGAAGGTATTTCTCTTATATCTATCCCATCAATTAAAATACTACCCTTTTGAACATCATAAAATTTACATAATAAATTTAAAATTGTTGTCTTACCACTTCCACTTTTCCCAACAATTCCTACTATTTCTCCTGGCTCTATTTTAAAACTTATATCTTTAATAACTGGTTGATATGGGTCATAGCCAAATGTTACATTTTTAAATTCTATATTTCCTTCTATTTTAAAAAGTTTAACATATTTTTTTGGTTCTTTTACTTGTGATTCAGTATCAAGAACTTCAAAAATTCTATGACTTGCTGTTGTAAAATTGCTAAACCATGTTGATAAAAGGGCAAGGTTTGTTAAAGGAGTATAAAACATTCCTATATAACTTAAAAATGCCATAAGTTCACCAAGAGTTAATTTCCCTTCAAGAACATTTTTCCCACCTATATACCATACAATTAAACCGCCTAAACTGAAAAGAAAAGACATTAAAGGATTAAAGATAGATATATTTAGATTAACAATTCTCACTGTATCTTTAAGTTTATCTGCATAATAAGAAAATCTACCATATTCTTTTTCTTCTTGAGAGAATGATTTAACTGTTTTTATTCCAGAAAGAACATTATTTAAAAATGTTGAAAGTTTTGCTTGACTATCCCATACTTTAAAATATTTAGGGTAGACGCCTCTCCAAAATATTAAAGTTCCTATAACTACAAATGGGATTGGTATCATAACATATAATGCAAGTAACCAATTGATAGAAAAAAGCATAACTCCAATACCTATAATCATAAATATATTGAGTAAAAAGCCTTGTCCTGCTTGAGTAACAAAACCATGAAATGCTTCTACATCTGAAGAAAACCTTGTCATAATAGTTCCAACAGAATTTATATCATAATAGTTTAAAGATAACTCTTCCAATTTTTTGAATAATTTTTTTCTTAAATTATTTGTTATTAAAGTCCCTACAGAAGTAGAAATTGTTCCTACAAGCATATTTATCTGGGCTCTAAAAAATTCTGCTCCTATTAAAATCATTACAAGATAAGGAAGCCAATCTATATGCCTTTTGGTTGTTAAAACTTCATCAACAAGAATTTTAGTTATTCTTGGCGGGACTAAACTTAACCCAACTCCTATAATCATAAGAAAAAATATAATAAAAATCCAAACCATATACTCATAAATTAATGAGAAAACTCTTGATAAAATTGCTCCTTGCTTTAAACAATTAGGACATTGTGATTCTTCTGTTTGTAAAGGGAAATTACATTTTGGGCATAAAAGAGGATGAGGTTGATTTAAAATTTCATTTGAAACAGGTAACCCTTCTTTTAAATTTTGCAATTGTGTTATAAGACGAGAAAACTTGTATCTATTTGAATTTGTAAATCTAACAACATCTATATAGTGTCCTTCTATTTTTAGTTGGAGAAAAGCACTTCCTACAGTTTGTCTTATATTAAATCCTTCTATTCTTTCTAAATCAAAACTTATTTTTTCCTGAAAACCCTTTTCAGGAATTATATGCAATTTATTAGTAGTTACAATTACTTTTATTTTAGATGGATTACCAAAAAAATCTAAATCTGCTTCTGTTTCTAATTTTATATTCTCTATTGATTTCATTTTTATTTTCAATTTTTATATTTCTTTTTTTACCTCTTAAAACAAATTATGTCAAGAAATCTACTTTGGAACTGGTCTAATGGAAATTTTTTTAAGAAAAAGAAGTTGCGAGGGGAGGGATTTGAACCCTCATGGGTTTCCCCACTGGATCCTAAGTCCAGCGCGTCTGCCATCTCCGCCACCCTCGCTTTTATAATATTTTACTTTATTCAAAAAGATTTAGAAATTTCTGTAAAGATTATTTTAGATAACTTAAAATCTCTTCCTTTATTCTGTTAAAGTTTATTTTTTCAAGAATATAAATTTTTGTATCTTTTCTTTTTTTAATAATATCACAGAAAGGATTTGGTTTATACATAATTGTTGCAAGAACTTTATTTGGACTTTCAAACAAGGAAATTACAATTTTTTTAAATTTTTCTGAAAATAACTCCATTTTTCCTATCTCATCTATTACAATTAAACAATTTTTTAAATAAAGTCCTTTTTCAATTTCTGCAACACCAATATTTTCTAAATTATCAATAGAAACATAATATTTTGAAATTTTATAAGGAGAGATAAAATCTTTATGAGAAAGAATTCCTTCTTTTCCACTTAAAGTAATTATCTTAAAACCAACTCTAATTCCTTTTTCTTTTATCTCTTCTGTAAAAAAACCAATCTTTTCTCCTCTTAAATTAGCAATTATTTCTTTAATTAATGTGGTTTTCCCTGTCCCTGGCAGACCTGTAATCAATATATTTTTTACCAAGTTTTACTTTTAAATTCCTTTTTTGATAATATAGTTTAAAAGGTCAACAACTCTGCAACTATAAGCCCATTCGTTATCATACCATCCAAATACTTTTACAAAATCATTATCAACAATATAAGTTGAAGGAGCATCAAATATACAGGAATA
This sequence comes from Candidatus Omnitrophota bacterium, assembly GCA_023818785.1. Lineage (GTDB taxonomy): Bacteria > Ratteibacteria > UBA8468 > B48-G9 > JAFGKM01 > JAMWDI01. The sequence continues at coordinate 2,336 of JAMWCO010000043.1, read as the reverse complement.
TTGATTTTTAACAAAGTCCTTTGAAACAAGGGGTTCATCACAATATTGCAGAATCCCTTTTAAATTTGTTTCTGATGCTTTTTTGAATGTAGAATTTATTTCTTCAACACTTACTTTTTTCTCAAGTAATACAGTTAAATCAACAATTGAAACAGTTGAAACAGGAACTCTCAAAGCAATTCCATGCATTTTCCCGTTTAAAGATGGTATAACTTTCCCTATTGCTTTTGCTGCACCTGTTGTTGTTGGAATAATTGAAAGACTTGCTGCTCTTGCTCTTCTTAAATCCTTATGCGGAAGGTCAAGAATTCTTTGGTCATTTGTATAAGCATGGATTGTTGTCATAAGTCCTTTAACTATTCCAAAATTATCATTTAATACCTTTGCCATTGGTGCAAGACAATTTGTTGTACAAGAAGCATTAGAAAGAATTACATGTTTTTTAGGGTCATACATATCTTCATTTACTCCCATAACTATTGTAACATCTTCTCCTTTTGCAGGTGCTGTAATTATAACTTTTTTTGCTCCACCATCTATATGTGCTTTTGCTTTTTCTGCTTCTGTAAAAAGACCAGTTGATTCAATAACTATATCAACTCCTAATTCATTCCACGGTAAATTTTTTGGCTCTTTTTCACTTAAAACTTTTATCTCTTTACCATTTATAACTATACTTTTTTCCCTTGCTTCAACGGAACCATTGAAAATTCCATAGTTAGAGTCATACTTAAATAAATGAGCAAGTGTTTTTGCATCAGTTATATCATTTACAGCAACAAATTCAAATCCATCATAATTCAATTCAATAGCACTTCTTAAAACTAATCTACCAATTCTTCCAAAACCATTAATACCAACTCTTATCATCTTTCCCTCCTTTTTATTAATTTTTTATTATAACATTTTTCTAAAATAAAGTAAAATTTTTAGATTTTATGAAAAATAACAAATGCATAAACTCAAGAAAATTGAAAGTTTTTTATAAGATTAACTCATATATTTAAATTTTCTTTTCTAACTAAATCCTATTTTACAAAATTATTGACAAATTACTTGACAAATTGTAAAACATTATGTAAAATTTTTTGTATGGGAATAAATGACCTTTTTTTAAGTTTTGAGAAAAGAAGAGATATAGAAAAAGAAAAAAAGATTAGGATTGCTCAAAAGGCGATAGAATATATTAATTTTGGAGAAGAAATTTTTTTAGGGGCTGGAACAACTGTTTCATATGTGGGTGAGTTAATTGCCAAATCATCTACTCATTTTATGTTGAAAATATGGACAAACAATATTTTTGTTTTAAACCTTTATCTTAAAGAATATGATAGTTTTTTCTCACAGAATTTTGTTGGAGTTGTTAGTGGAGAGATTTCAAGAAAAAATTTAAGTATAGTCAATATATATCTACCATTTTCAAAAATTGACAAAATTATAATAGGAACTCCTGGTTTTTCTATAAAAGGATTAAGTGCAGATGATGTTTATACAGTTCAGCAGGTTGAACATCTCATTAAAAAAGCAGAAAAGATAATTATTGTTGCAGATGATACAAAAATAGGAAGAGAATGTATTTACCAGACAAGAAGTATGAGAATGATTAAAATGGATTTAAAAAATAAAAAAGAGTATATATTGATAACAAATTCCTCAAATGGAAAAAATTTTATTTCTACAATAAAAAAATTTAAAGAAATTGGAATAAAAGTTGTCATTGTTTAAAAAGGAGGCAAAATGATTAGATGTGATTTATGTGGTAAGGAAAAGAAAGAAAAAGAAATTTATGCCTTTTATCCAGAAGATTCAACATGGATATGTAAAGAGTGTTTTGAGAAGAATAAGAAAGAGAAAAAAGAGGATGAATAATGTGTGGAATTTTTGGTTTTAAGGGAAAAGGAAATATAAGGGAGATAATAAAAAATGGTTTAAAAGCACTTGAATACAGAGGATATGATTCTTGTGGGTTTTTTTTAAATAATGATAAATTTATCTTTTATGATAAAAAAGTTGGGAAAGGGAAAATAGATGAACTTGTGTTATCAATTCCTTTAAAAATAGACGAAGAAGTTATTGTGATTTCTCATACAAGATGGGCAACTCATGGAAGAATATCTGAAGAAAATGCACATCCTCATTTTGATTGTAAAAAAGAAATAGCAATTGTTCATAATGGAACTATTGAGAATTACCAGTTTTTAAAAAAAGAACTTGAAAAGATAGGGCATAAATTTATTTCTCAAACAGATACAGAGGTTATACCTCATTTAATTGAAGAAAATTTTAAAAAAGATAAAAATATATTTTTTGCTGTTATTTCTGCTTTGAAAAAAATA
>JAMWCO010000042.1 GCA_023818785.1 Candidatus Omnitrophota bacterium | reverse complement strand
AGTTGAAATAGAAGATAAAGGATATTCACATTTTTAGAATGGAAAACCTGATTATACTTATAAAATGGCTATTTATCTATATTTTTGTAGTCTTTATATATAAAAAGTTTCAATCATCTTATCTTTATTTAATAATTTCTTTCTGTTTTTTGATTGGTTTTATATTGAGAAAATTTAATCTTTATCCAGGAAAACCAGAACCAATTTTTATTGATTTTTTAACATCTTTGATTTCTTTATTATTCTTCATTTTAGAAAGATTTTTTATAATTGATTTTAAAATTTCATTTGCAATAATATTACTTCCCCATATAATTTATAACATTTATAAAATCTTTTAACTATTTTACCGAACCCGGTTCGGAGTTTTGGTATCTTTTAAGGCTAAAAAGAATGGGAAGTTGACAAAAAAGTAAAAGAAAAGTAAAATAATAGAAAGGAAGATTAAGAATGGTTGCTTATTTGTCTGTTTTAAAACATAAAATTACCTATAAACTTACTTATCGTATCCAATGTGCTAAGATAATGGAATTAGATGAACAAGATTTTAGAAAAATTGTTTATGAAATTGAAGAGTCACCATTATTTGAAAAATTTAAAAAATATGGAATTATAAAAATTCAGAAATTCCCGCATATAAAATTTCATTCTTCTTATTATAAATTAGAAGAAGAAAGAACTTCATATAATGAAAAATTTAACATAGATTCGTTTCTTTTTGGTAAAGAAAAGATAATTTATCTGGCTCAGAAATTAGGCAAAGAAAAGTTTAATAGATATTTTTTACAAGGGAATTTTTCAAATATAAGGGAAATTGCAGAAGAATCGGGATTGTCAATTGATGAAGTTAAAGAAATAGCAAATTTTATGGAGGATTTTTTTCTTCAGAAAGAATTTTCTAACTCTATCCCAGAAGTTGTTTCAGGTAAAAAGTTGACCATAATTGCAGAAATAAAGCGATATGGAAAAAGATATGAAGTCAAATTTTCTCAACCTAATTATTTTAAAGAGAAATATTTAATAAATTACTCCAAATTAGAAGAATTTAAAATTAAAAAAATGGATAGGAAGGAAAAGAAACAAATAAATGAATTTATAAAACAATTAAAAGTAATAAACATGCGAAAAAACTTACTTTATCAGATTTTAAAAACCATAGCATCTGAACAAAATAAATATTTTAGAACTGGTAGATTATATGATTTGAAACCTTTAACTCTAAGAGAATTGTCAAGGAAGTTAAATGCTAATCCATCTTATGTGTGCCGTCTTATCAGAGGTAAAGCAATTAAATTGCCATCAGGAGAAGAGAAAGAATTGAAATTTTTTCTTCCCAATAGAAAAAAAGTAGTAAAAGAATATATGAAAAATTTTCTCATGATAGAAAAAAATAGAGTTTCTGCAAGAGAATTAAAAGATGAAATTGAGAAAAAGTTTGAGTTTAAAATTCCATTGCGTACAGTTTCCTATTATTTAAAAGAAATTAAAAATGTATAAATTCTTATTAATATCAGTCATTCTTTTCTGTTTAACTGCCTGTGAAAAAAAAGAAATAAAAGAAATTAAAATTTTTCAACCTGAAGAAGAAAAAAAAATTTCAATACAGGAAAGGTCTATTAAAGTTGGTATTGCAGCAGTTCTTTCACCAAAAGATGGATTTATTTATTACAAGGAATTATTAGATTATTTATCAGAGAAAATGTCCTATCCTATAGTTATAAAGTATGGACATTATAAAGAAATCAATGAATGTTTGAAATCGGGTGAACTTGATATTGCTTTTGTCTGTAGCGGTGCATATATTGAGGGTAATAAAAAATTTAAACTTCAACTTTTAGTATCTCCTGTAGTCAATAATAAAACCACCTATCATTCTTATATTATTGTGCATAAGGAAAGTTCTATAAGCAATTTTGATCAACTAAAAGGAAAAAGTTTTGCTTTTACTGACCCGCTTTCTAATTCTGGCTATCTTTTCCCTGTCTTTTACTTGGCTAAGAAAGGGAAAACACCACAACAGTTTTTTTATAAAACTATATTTACTTATAGTCATGATAACTCTATAATTGCAGTTGCAGAAAAGTTAATAGATGGGGCTGCAGTTGATAGTTTAGTTTATGATTGGATGAAACAAACTAAACCTGATTTAATTGCCAGAACTAAAATTATTTTGTCTTCTCCTCCTTTTGGAATTCCTCCTGTAGTTGTACCTTATAAGATAGATTCTTCTTTTAGAGAAAATTTACAAAACTTTTTTTTGAATTTACATAAAGAAGAAAAAGGGAGACAAATTTTGTCTAAATTAAAAATAGACAAATTTATTAAACCAGATGATAGGATATATGATTCAATACGTATTATGAAAACAAAAGTTGAGCAAATAGGTAGTTCTTTAAAATGAGAATAAATAAAATTTCTATCAAATTAATAATTATTTTATTAAGTGTCAATTTTATTATAGGAATTGGTATTATTATTTTTGTTCATAATTTTACACTAAAGTATTTAACCAAAGAAATTGAAAAAAAAGGGATATCTATTGGTAAAAACTTATCTGAGAATTGTATTGAACCAATATTGATGGATGATAGGATAAAATTACAAAAACTTGTTGAACAGACTAAAGAAATGGAAAAAGATATTTACTATATTTTTATCTTAAATCAACATAAGGAGTTGTTAGTCCATACTTTTGGTAACTATTTTCCTAAGGGATTAAGGGAAATCAATCCTATTATAAATCAACCATATAGTGTCCAACTTATTTCTACAGAGGTAGGTTTAATTAGAGATCTGTCTTTGCCAATTTTAAATGGTTTATTGGGAACTATTCATCTTGGAATCTCAGAAAAAAATATACAAACAATTATATCTTCTATAACCCAAAAATTAATTGTATCATTACTTGCAATAACTATTTTGAGTATGGTTTTTACTTATTTATTTACACAAAAAACACTTTCTCCTTTAAACCATTTGATAAATGCTATAAAAAAAGTTGGTCAAGGAGACATAGATCAGAAAATAGAAATAACTTCAAAAGATGAAATTGGTATTGTTATCCAAACTTTTAATGAAATGACTGAGCGTTTGAAAAAAGCGAATTTGGAATTAAATAAAGCACAATCACAATTAATTCAATCATCTAAAATGGCTGCTTTAGGGCAATTTTCAGCTGGTCTTGCTCATGAAATTAATAATCCTTTAGCGGGTATTTTAAATTGTGTACGCATTCTTTTAGCAAATCCTGAAATTAAAGGTCAAAATAGGGGATATTTAGAATTGACTTTAAAGGGATTAATTAGAATTGAAAATACTATTAGACAGATTTTAAGTTTCTCAAGGTCTCAAAAATTAGAACTAAAACTTCTTAATGTTAACAAAATATTGGAAGAAACACTTTCTTTTGTAGAACCAAATCTTAAAGAAAAGAATATTATTTTGAAAAAAAATTTATCTTCAGAAAATATATTCATTTTTGGAGATTCTAATCTTCTTCAAAGTGCTTTCTTAAATATACTTCACAATTCAATTGATGCTTTACCTCACTCTGGTCAATTATCAGTAGAAACAAGACTGGTAGATGAAAATATAGAAATTAAGTTTATTGATAATGGAGTTGGAATAAAAAAAGAATATTTAGATAAAATTTTTGAACCTTTCTTTACTACAAAAGAACCAGGTAAAGGAACTGGTTTAGGATTATATCTTACTTATAATTTTATTCATCAACATAAAGGTAATATTGAGGTTGAAAGTGAAGAAGGGAAAGGGACTGTAGTAACCATTAAATTACCAAGAGAAAAATGAAAGAAAAAATTCTTTTAGTTGATGATGAAGAACTTATAAGGATAACTCTTAAAGATATTTTAGAAAAAGAAGGTTATGAAGTTTTAGTTGCTGAGGATGGAAAAAATGGATTCCAAAAATTTCAAGAAGAAAAACCAATATTAGTTCTATTAGACATTAAAATGCCAGGATTGGATGGTATTTCTCTTCTTCAAAAGATAAAAAATACCTGTCCGGAAACAATTGTAATTATGATAACTGGTTATGGAACTATTCCAGGGGCTGTTCAAGCAATGAAATTAGGTGCCTATGACTATATTACAAAACCATTTTTACCTGAAGAAATAATTGAGTTGGTTAAAAGGGCTGTAGAATTTTATAGATTGAAAGAAGAAAATAAATTTTTAAAAGAGAAATTAAAAAGTAGATGGAAATTAGAAGGGCTAATTGGTCAAAATGTAAAAATGCAAGAGATTTATCAATTAATAGAAACTGTTGCAAAAACAAATGCTACTGTCCTTATTCAGGGTGAAACTGGAACCGGTAAAGAATTAGTGGCTTGTGCAATCCATAATTTAAGTAATCGTAAAAATAAACCTTTAGTTAAGGTAAGTTGTGCTGGTTTGCCTGAAACTCTTTTGGAAAGTGAACTTTTCGGTCATGAAAAGGGTGCTTTTACAGATGCTTTAACAAGAAAGATTGGAAGATTTGAATTGGCAGATAAAGGAACTCTTTTCCTTGATGATGTAGATGATATGTCTCCAACAATTCAGGTAAAATTACTGAGAGTTTTACAGGATAGAAAATTTGAAAGAGTTGGCGGCACAGAAACAATTCAAGTAGATATACGACTTATTGCAGCAAGTAAAAAAGATTTATGGGAATTAGTAAAAGAAGGAAAATTTAGGGATGACCTTTATTATCGTTTAAATGTAATCTCAATTTCTATGCCACCTTTAAGAGAAAGGAAAGATGATATTCCACTTTTGGTTAACCATTTTCTGGAACTATATTGTAAAAAACATAATAAGAAAGTAAATATCTCTCAAGATACTATATCAATTTTACAAGAATATAATTGGCCTGGGAATGTTCGTGAACTGGAAAATGTAATAGAGAGAGTTGTTGTTTTAAGTGATAAAAGTGAACTTGGTCCTAATGATTTTTCTTTTATAAAAGAAATAAAAACATTTCCTCAGGGAATAAGAGAAATAATAAAAGAAACAGAAAAAGAACATATAATTAAAGTTTTAAAACAAACCAAAGGTAAGAAAGAAGAAGCAGCAAAAATACTTGGTATCAGCAGAAAAACATTATGGCAGAAAATAAAAGAATATGGTATTGAATAATGAATTTCCAAAAATTCGTTTCCTTTAAGTAATATATATTACAAAAAAGTAACTTAAAATTTCTATTTTACCTCTATTTTCCTTTAAATTACTTTTCGCAATTTTGTTGCTATATTTTTTAAATAAAAAGGAGTTGAAAATGGCTAAATTAATGAGGAATGGTTTGGTAAAAAATAATCAGCAGAGTTGTAAAAAAAGAGAAAAGAATAAAAAGTGGCAAAAGCCAGTATTAGAGGATGTTTCTGGAAAGGTTATGGCTCAACCATATATCAGATTTACTTAATAAAATGGAACTTAAAAAATTTGTAAAGATAAGAGAAGAAAAATTTGGAGCAGTTATATTTGATACTTTAAGAGAAAAGGTATTTGTTACAAATGAAACAGGGAAAGATATTTTAAATCTTCTGAAAGATGGAAAACAGATAGAGGAAATAATAGATATTTTAAAAGAAAAATATGAAAAAAATGGAGATGAGATAAGGATAGATGTTAATAAATTTATTTCACAATTAAAAGAGAATGGAATTATTACATAAAATTGATTTTAAAGATTTAAAAGCACCTCTTTTTATTGCATGGCAGATTAATTCAGAATGTAATCTTGGCTGCTTACATTGTTGTGAAGAAGCGGGTCATAGTATGCCTGATGAAATGAACAAAGAAGAAATATTTAATGTACTGGAGCAGATTGTTGATTTAAAAATCCCATATGTAGCACTTTCTGGTGGCGAACCATTACTCCATCCTAATTTTTTTGAAATCTGTGAATTCCTAAAAGATAAGACAAGTATTAAAGTAGAAACAAATGGTGAATTTATTGATGAAAGAATAGCGAAAAAAATTGCCAATTTAAAATTTCGTTCAGTTCAAATAAGTCTTGATGGTGCTACACCTTTTACCCATGAAAGATTGAGGTTAGGTGGAAATTGGGAAAAAGCAGTAATGGCTTGTAAACTTCTTATTAAAGAAGGTGTTAATACTGAGATTGTTTTTGTTCCGACTAAATTCAATATACAAGAAATTGGACAATTGATAGATATGGCTTATTCGCTTGGTGTTTATGGAGTATACACTGGAAAAATAATGAGGATTGGTAGAGCGGCACAAAATTGGAGAATGCTTTGCCCTTCTGAACAAGAATATGAAAATTTCTTTGCAATTCTAAATGAAAAAATTAAGCAATATGATGGAAAAATGAAAATTTACTATTATCCTTATGATGTAATTGAAGAATTGAAATATCGTCTGGAATATCCTGCGGCAAGTCTTCTGATAATACCAAATGGGAAAGTTAAACTGATTGGACCTTTACCTTTCATATGTGGAGATTTAAAAAAGCAGAAATTAATAGATGTCTGGGAGAACTATAAAATTGGCTGGCAGAATCCAAAAGTGCGTGAATTTGCAAAAAAGGTGATTGAACAACCTAAACTATTAGCAGAATCAAATAAATGGGTAGAATTATAAGGTATCGGTTTTTTCTATGGGCTGGATTATTACCTTACCTTTTGGGGCAGGCAATTGCATTTAATACTAATGAATCTTTTAGTATTAAGAATTTCTGGTTAGGATTTTTAGGAATCTTATTGGTTCTTATAGGTGTGGAGTTATTTAATGAATATTTTGACTTTAAGTTTGGAGGGGATAGGATTTTTTCTTTAAAAGAATATCATATACCAGATTATTTTTTTACTGCTGGTATTACTGTCTTTATTTTTGCCTTTTTTATAGGGTTATATTTAACTTTTCAAACTGGATGGTTAATACTTTTATTTTCGTTCCTTGGTTTTTTGGGTGCTTATTTTTATGTTGGACCACCAATTAGATGGGCATATAGAGGATTTGGAGAGATAGTTATAGGTCTATGTTATGGTCCTGGTATGGTTTTAGGTAGTTATTATCTCCAAATAAAAAGAATTGATTTTACACCAATATTTATATCTTTAATTTGTGGATTATCCACTTTTAATATTGCTTTACTTAACGAAATACCTGATTATTATCAGGATAAATTAGTTGGGAAAAGAAATTTAGTAGTGAAACTTGGTAGAGAAAAGGCATTAAAACTTTTAAGATTGAGTTTAATCAGTTTATTTTTTTTATTAGGTTTTGGAATAGTTTTAAATAGAGTTCCTTTATCAGGTATGTTAGTTTTTTTACTTCTACCATTAGTGCTGAAAAATTTAATTCTAATTCAGAAAAATTATGAAAATCCAAAAATCTTCATTTCATCAGTAAATGCAAATATTACTACTTATTTTTTAATTATATTTCTTTTAGGTATAGGTTATTTAAAATGATAGAAAAAGAATTGAGACAACGATTAGATTGGTTTATAAAATTAAGATGGTTAGCAGGAATTGGTGTTTTATTGGCTATTTTAATAAGCAAGTTTCTTCTAAAAATTACTTTGCCATATAATTTTTTGTATATTGGAGGGATAACACTTTTTCTATATAATTTTATTTTTTATTTATATCAACAAAAACTTAAACAGAAAATAGATAGCAAAAACTGGGTAAGGGAAGCAAATCTTTTCGCAAATGTTCAGATTTCTATTGACCTGGGAATGTTAACATACCTTATTCATTTTTCTGGTGGAATAGAGAATCCTTTTATCTTTTATTTTGTTTTTCATATGGTTATTGCCAGTATACTTTTATCTAATAAAGCAGCATATCTACAATCTACTCTCGCAGTTATTCTTTTTGGCTTAGTAATTATATTTGAACATTTAAAAATTATTCCTCATTACCATCTTACTGGTTTTATTTCAGAAGAATATATTTTTAATCGCAAATATCTTTTTGGAATATATACTTCTTTTATTTCTACTTTATATCTTGTTGTTTATATGGCTACAAGTATTGTAAATAAATTAAGAATGCGTGAGGAAGAACTTGCTCTTGCTAATGAAAGATTAGCAGAACAGGATAGATTAAAATCAAGATATGTCCTAACAGTTTCACATGACATTCAATCATCTTTATCTACTATTCAGAATTGTCTTAAAGTTGTTTTAGTCGGACTCACTGGTGAATTATCCGAAAAGTCCAAAGAAATGATTGCAAGAGCAGAGCAAAAAACTTTATATTTACTTTCTTTTGTGAAAGATTTATTAAACCTATCTCGTATAAAAGCGGTTAAAGAATTAGAAAAAAGCAAATTTTCTCTTAAAGAAACTATTATCAAAGTAATAGAGGATTTAAAACAAAAAGCAGAAGAGAAAAAAATTACTTTAGAATTAGAGATTCCAGAAAATTCTTGTTTGTTTTATGGAAATAAAGAAGCAATTGAGGAACTACTAATAAATTTAATAATAAATGGAATAAAGTATACACCATGGGGTGGTAAGGTTGGAATTAAAATGAAAAAAATAGAAGAAAAAGAAGGTTGTTTCCATCTGTGTGTCTGGGACACAGGAATTGGTATTCCAAAACAGGATTTATCCAAAATATTTGATGAATTTTATAGGAGTAAGAATGCAGAAAGTATGGAAAAAGAAGGGACTGGTTTAGGATTACCTATTGTAAAGGAAATTTTGAAAGTGCATAATGGTGAAATCTGGGTAGAAAGTGAAATAGGTAAAGGGACGAGTTTTTTTTTACATTGAGTAATAATTATGATTGTGCAATATGTTCTTTGAATAGAATTTTTTGAAAATAAGGAAGTTAATATGGAAAAAATTTTGATTATAGAAGATGATGTAGATATGATTGAAGTAATGAAAGTAGTTCTTCAAAAAGGAAATTATGTTGTTATTACTGCATTTGACCCTGAAGAAGGGTTCCAAAAAATAAAAGAAGAAAAACCAGATTTGTTGATTCTTGATGTGATGTTTGGTTCTGAACAAAAAACCAAAGGATTTGATTTTGCTTATAAAATGAAACAGGATAAAGAATTAGCAAAAATCCCAATTTTGATGATTACAGCAGTAAATATTAAATATCCACAATTTGGTTTTTCTCCAGAAACTGATAAAGAGTATCTTCCAGTTGATGATTTTATAGATAAACCTGTGCAGCCAGAAGCCCTTTTAAAGAAAGTAGAAGAATTATTAAAGCAAAAAGTAAGTAAATGGGCTAATTGGCCAGATAAAAAAACATAATAAAATGGAACTAAAAGAAGTATATCAACCAATTAGTTTTGAACTTGAACTTGTAAAGGAAAGAATAAAAAGAACTCTAAAAACTGAAGATGAAAAGATGGAAGAAGTTCTATCTTATTTTTTCAATCAGGAAGGTAAATTTTTAAGGCCTTGCCTTGTAATTCTTTCAGCAAAAGCAGTAATTAAAAACAAATCACCTATCTTTGAAAAAAATTTGATTGACCTTGCAACTGCAGTTGAGATAATTCACAGTGCAAGTTTAATCCATGATGATGTAATTGATGAAGAGATAGAACGAAGAGGACAATTATCTCTTAACAGAAAATATGGTAATCGCATTGCAGTATTAACAGGTGATTTTTTGTATACAAGGGCTTTTTCCTTATTGCTGGAATTACCTAGTCCAATTATACACCTTTTAAATGAGGCTTCTTCCAAGATGTGTTTAGGTGAAATCCAGGAATTAAATATTAATGGTAATTTCTCTTCCTATCTGGAAATGATAGAGAATAAAACCGCCTTTTTTATCTCTGCTTGCTGTCAGGCTGGAGGATTGTTAGCTCAGGGACAAGCCAAGGAAATCAAAAATCTGTCTGACTACGGACTATATTTGGGACTGGCTTATCAAATTTATGATGACTCTATTGATGGTGGACAACTTCACTTTGAAAATTTAAATCTATGGATAGAAAATTTAGCCAATCAGGCAAAAAATAGCCTTAAGGATTTATCCGAAACTATTTTTAAAGAAAAGATGCTGAAACTTATTGACTATATTTTACTACCAATAAAGGCAGAAAAATGGAGGGGAAAATGAAAGAAAAAATTCATATGGATAAGAAAAGAGTGGTTTTAATTGATGATGACCGTGATTTTGTTGAAGCAATTAGGATGTTTCTGGAGGATAGTTATGAGGTCTTAACTGCTTATGATGGAAATGAAGGAATTAAAATTATCCAACAGCATCAACCTGATGTAATCGTGCTGGATTTAATGTTACCAGGCATTGATGGAACTGATGTATGTAAGCAAATAAAAAGTGATCCAGAGTTGAGCAAAATACCGGTAATTCTATTGACTGCTCTGGGCGATAAAGTTTCATTTATGCCTTATATGCAGAAAATTGGGATTCACCCACAAATTGATAC
>JAMWCO010000041.1 GCA_023818785.1 Candidatus Omnitrophota bacterium | reverse complement strand
TGAAAAGTCCATATCTTTCTATTACTTCTCTTAAAACCAGCATATTGTTATAGACAGTGTCTGAAAGAACAAATTTACCAGATAATATCCTTCTGGAATAATCGTCTAAAGTTAAAATAAGATATACTCTTTTATATCCACAAAGACCTCTGAAACTCTATAAACCACTGCTTTTCTCCCTTAGATAAAATAGGTGGTAAAAGTTCAGAAATGTGTTGACAAGAACGATGTGGCCAAGGTATGGAAAAGATAAATTACAAGGCCGGAAGGAACTTTTGGAAAGAAAAATGTTGATTTATGAGGCATAATTTTCCCTTTTAAACAGATTTCAATAAATAAATCTTTTCTGACTGGATTTAAAAAGAAAATTACTCCTTTCTTCTTTTTTTTATATTCTTTCAGTAAATAATCTTTTGAAGTATGATAAAAAAACTCAACATTTTCTTTTATCTTAACAAAATCTTTCAGAAGATAATTGTCAACTATAAATGTATCAATTTTCTTATAGTTAATATCTGCATCAATTTTTTTGATGTATTCATTTAAATTAAGTATATAAAATTTCTGATTATAAAACATTCCAATTTTTCTTTCGCTTTTTTCCATTTGTTCTTTCATACTTTCAAAATTTGGTTTTTCAATTATTTTGATATCCTTCTGTTTAAAATTTATTTCAACATCTGCTGGAATATATCTATGAGTTGGAAGAATTAAAATACCTTTTGATTCAATATTTGTTAGATAAATAAGAATATAAGCATTTTTTGGGTCTGGATTATTCTTATAAAACATTAAAGAAGCATTATATCTGTGATGACCATCTGCAATAAAAATTTTTTTATCTTTAAAAAATTCTTTAATAATTTCTATATCATCAAAATTTTCAATCTTTCCAAACTCTAAATTTTCATTATTTATGCTAAATTCTGAATAAATATTCCCTTTTTCAATTATTCGTTCTATTTCAAAATTTTTATCCTGATAAAGCATAAAAACAGGACAGAAATTCGCTCTACATTTTTCAAGAAGTTTATATCTATTATGTGAGTACTTTTGAAAAATTTTTTCGTGTGGTATTATATTTTGTTTTTCAAAATCCTCTATTTTTAAAATTGCAAAAATTCCTTTTCTTTCGTAAATTTCTCCTTCATATTCAAAATTACTTTTTAAAAAATAAAAATATTCTTCTTTATCTTGAATTAAAATTTTATTTCTAATCCATTTTTTAAGTGTTTTATAAGCATCTTCAGGATTATTTTCTTTACAGATAAGTTTTACAATATTAAACTGAGATAATGATAAAAGTTTTTCTTCAAGTTCTTCATTTATCAAATCCCAAGGAGGAGAAATTACATTACTTATTTTTTTTATTTTATCAATATTGTAAATGTATCCTTTAAATGGCTTTATTTCAACCATTTTTTTTGTCAAGTTGTAAATAAATAATAACTTTTGCCTTTTCTCTTATAGTTTTATACCAATCCTCAAAATATTTTTCTCTTTTTTGCCAGAGAAGCATTTTTCTTATATTTTCTCTATCAATATTTTTGCTTTGTGTATGTTTTAAATATTGGTCAATTTCTTGGTCACTTACAACTATATTTGTTTCTGATAATATCTGGTCTTTTAATTTCTGCAATATTATTTCTTTTCTTATCTGGTCTTCAATTTTTTTAAGTTGGTCATCAGACATATTACTTATTATCTGCCTATATCTTTCCTCATCAAATTCTCCTTTTTCATTTTTAAAAGCAGGGTCTGATTTTATAACTTCAATTATTTCATTTTTAAAAACCTTTATTCTTCTTTTTTTCGCTTGGTTTATTAATAGTTTTTCTCTTATCATACTTTCAAGAAGATTTTTTTCAATATTTAATTTATCCCTTATTTCTTTATATCCATCTCCAAAAATTTCTCTATATCTTTCTTCAACTTTCCACAACTGGTCATAAAACTCTCTAATTGTTATCGGTTCTCTATTTACAATTGCTGCATATTGAGATTGTCTGTCGCCTCCTATATTTACCCCCCAGAAGAAAAAGCCAGGAATAATTAGAATTGTTATAATCCATAATATAATTTTTACATTTTTTCTCTTCCTTAAAAATTTAAAAGCCATTTTTTTCTCCTTTTATTATAATGACAAATTCTCCTTTTTTCTTTTCTTTTTTAAAAATTTCAAATACATCTTTAACTTTCCCCCTTATAACCTCTTCAAAAACTTTTGTTAATTCTCTACAGATACAGATTTCTTTTTCAGGTATAATTTCATTAAGTAAATATATTGTTTTTTCTATTCTATGGACTGATTCAAAAAATAGGATTGTTTCTTCCATATCTTTAAATTTTTCAAAAATTTTTCTTTTTTCATTTTCTTTTTTTGGTAAAAATCCTAAAAAATAAACTCTATTTAGAAAAAAACCACATATACTTAATGCTGCTGTTAAAGAGGAAGGACCTGGAATTGGTGTTACTTTTATATTATTTTTATATACTTCTCTTACAAGTATATAAGCAGGGTCAGAAATTCCAGGGGTTCCCCTATCACAAACAAGTGCAATATCTTTTCCTTCTTTTAAAAGTTTAATTACTTTATCTACTCTTTTCTTTTCTATCTCTCTATAATAACTTAAAAGTGGTTTTTTTATTCCATAATAATTTAATAATTTTTTTGTTTCCCTTGTATCTTCACATAATATTAAATCAACATTTTTCAAAGTTTCAATGGCCCTTAAAGTTATGTCTTTAATATTTCCGATAGGAGTTGCTACTATATATAACATTTTTAAATTATACATTAAAAACTTTAATTCCCAAAGTAATAAGAAATTTAATTATTTAGGGAGTTGTATTCCTTTTGCCTTATTATATTTCCCAGAAGTATCTTTATATGATTTTTCACATATTTGTTCTGATGATAAAAATATAACCTGACCTATCCCTTCTCCTGCATAAACTTCTGCAAAAACAGGTGTTAAATTTGCTATCTGAATCGTAATATAACCTTCCCATTCTGGTTCTAAAGGTGTGACATTTATTATTATCCCACTTCTTGCATATGTTGATTTACCAAAACATATACCAATTACATCTCTTGGAATTCTAAAATATTCAATGCTTTCCCCAAGAACAAAACTATTTGGTGGTATTTTACAAACTTTCCCTTTAAACTTCTCAAAATCATTTTCTGTTATTTTTTTGGGAGAAGCGATTTTCCCTTTAAATATCATAAATTGATCTGAGAGTGTGAAATCATATCCATAAGAAGAAAGTCCAAAAGAAATACACTTTTTAATCTTTTCAGAGTAAAATGGCTCTATCATACCTTTCTCTGCCATTTTTTTAATCCATTTATCCGACTTAATCATTATATTGCTTACAAAAAATATTATAGCCACCTCGGGGATTTGAACCCCGGACCTGAGCATTACAAGTGCCCTGCTCTACCGCTGAGCTAAGGTGGCCTATATTTATTATACAAAAATTTACTCTAATTGTAAAATGAGAAAAAATTGTTTATAATCTAAAAAGAAAGGAGTAAGATGAGTTTATGGGCTTTTTTTATTAAAGGTGGGTATATAATGATACCCATCTTTATTTGTGGAGTTATAACTCTTGCAATAATTATAGAAAGATTAATTTTTTTAAAAAATTCTCAGATAGATAGTGAAGAATTTATAGAAGAGATAGAAAATCTTTTAAAAAAAAGAAAAATAAGAGAAGCAATAGAAAAATGTGAAGAATCCAGAAAACCCATCCCTAATATTATAAAAGCAGGTCTTTTAAAATTAGATAGAACAAGGGAAGAAATAAAAGAAGCAATAGATGACTCTGCCAACCATCAAATCCCTGAACTTGAAAAATATCTTGGAATACTTGCGACCATTGCAACTGTTGCTCCTCTTTTAGGATTACTTGGAACTGTAACAGGGATGGTAAAAGCATTTATGGTTATAGAAATGAGAGAAGGGCTTGTTCATCCTGGAGAACTTGCAAGAGGAATATGGGAAGCACTTATTACAACAGTAGGAGGACTTATTGTAGCAATACCTGCTTATCTTTCTTACAATTATTTTGTTACTCGTGTAAACAATTTAATACTTGAAATGGAAAAAAGTGCCACAAAGTTGATAGACATTATTTTTCTTATTAAAAGAGATGAAGAGTAATAATATCAAATCTTTTGAAATTTTAAAATTTGTAGATTGTTGATATTAAAAATTTTCCACTTGACAAATTTTAAAATATGTTATAAATTCAATAAAAAATATATGAAAGGAGGTGAGAAGGCATGAATAAAGCAGGTTTGATTGAAGCAGTATCAAAAGTTGTCAGCACAAAAAAAGAAGCAGCTGCTGCTGTTGATGCTGTTTTGGATGCAATAAAAGGAGCTCTTAAAAAGGGAGAATCTGTAACACTTGTAGGTTTTGGGACATTCAAAGTTGCAGAAAGGAAAGCAAGAACAGGAAGAAATCCAAGGACAGGAGAGACAATTAAGATTCCAAAGAAAAAGGTTCCTGTATTCAGAGCAGGAAGTGAATTAAAAAAAGTAGTTAAATGATTGGTTTATAAAGGCGGGCCTTTTTGGTCCGCCTTTATTATTTTAAAAAAATTTAAATTTTTTAAAAGGTGAATATCTGCATATAATTTTTCCTATTAAATTTTCTTTACTTATAGGACCAAAAATACTACTATCTTCACTTTCATTTCTATTATCTCCAAGTAAAAAATATGAATCAGAAGGAATTTTAATTTCTTCTATACTATAAATTGGTTTTTCTTTTATATATGGTTCTTCTATTTTCTCACCATTTATATAAATATATCCATTTTCAATCTTTATTTTTTCTTCAGGTAGGCCAATCACTCTTTTAATTAAAATTTCTTTTTTCCCTTTTGGTGGATAAAAAGCAACTATATCTTTCCTTCTTATCTTTTCAATTTTTACAGAAATTACTTTATCTCCAATACTTAAAGTTGGCTCCATTGAAGAAGAAATTATTTTTAAAAATTTTACCTGTTTAATTCCAAAAATATACCCTATTAAGAAAATTATAAATAATAGTATTAAATTTTTTATCAATTTTACCATTTTTTTATTATAAATCTTGACATTTAATTTGTCCATTGGGTATAACTATTTTATTATACATCTTGGAGGAAATTTTGACAAAATGGGACAAGGAACATTAAAAGTAGAGGAGATACTTGAAAAAATAGATATAGTTGAAATTGTTTCTGAATATGTAAAATTAAAAAAATCAGGTAAAAATTATAAGGCATTATGTCCATTCCATCAGGAAAAAACACCTTCTTTTTTTGTAAATTCTGAAAAACAGATATTTCATTGTTTTGGTTGTGGTATAGGAGGGAATGCAATAAAGTTTTTAATGAATATTGAAAAAATATCTTTTTATGAAGCATTAAATATAATTGCAAAAAAAGCAGGCGTTGAAATTGTAAAGATATATGATGTAAATGAGAGTGTAGAGAAGAAGAAAATTATAAAAGCAAATGAATATACCTCTAATTTTTATAATAAAATGCTTTTTTCTTCTTATGGGAAAAGAGCACTTGAATATTTATACCAAAGGAATTTGAATGATGAACATATAAATAAATTTATGATTGGTTTTGCACCATCTGGTAATTTCCTTTTAAGTAAAATAAACCAAGATGGATTGAATAAAGAGGATTTTATTTTAGCATGTTTACTTGATGAAGAAGGAAAAGAAGATGTTTTTAAAAATAGAATAATGTTCCCAATTTATAATATGAAAAATGAAATAATTGGTTTTGGTGGAAGAGCGATTGATGATGATGTGATGCCGAAATATTTAAATATAAGGGAAAATATATTATTTAATAAAAGCAGTTGTCTTTATGGAATAAATTGGGGAAAAGAGAATATAAAGACAACTGGTTTTGCTATTTTAGTAGAAGGGTATTTTGATGTTTTGAAGATGCACATAAATGGAATAGAAAATGTTATTGCTCCAATGGGAACTGCTATATCTGAATTACATTTAAACAATTTAAGAAAGTTAACTGAGAAAATATTATTAATTTTTGATGGAGATGATGCTGGAATAAGGGCATGTATGAGAAACCTTGAAAGTATATTAAGAAATGGATTTGATTCAAAAATATGTATGTTACCTGCTGGTTTTGACCCTGATAAATTTATTGATGAATATGGGATTGAATCATTGAAAAATTTTATAGAAAGGTCTCAAGATTTTATTGATTTTTCTATTTCTATTTATTCTCAGATATATGATATGGAAAACCCAAAAGAAAAATCAATTGTTATAAAGGGAGTTCTTAAATTAATTTCAAATATTACAGATGAAATTGAAAGATATGAGTTTTTAAAAAAGTTATCTGAAAAAATGGAGATAAAAATGGATATTCTTGAAGAATCACTTCAAGATATAATTGAAAAGAAATTAACCGATGAATATACTTTTTCAAAAAAATTTTCTGATAATAATCTTGCTGAAAACTTATTAATAGAAATAATCCTTAATGATAAAAATTATTGGGGAAAACTTGTTAAATTTAAAGGAGAATTAACTGAAAGGATAGAGAAAATAATTTCAATAGGAGAAAAATTGTTAGATAAAGGGATTGAAATAAATCCATCTTTTTTAATTAGTGAATGTCAAGATGATGAATTCGCAAATCTTATTTCTTCTATTGCAATAAAAGAAGAAACTAAAATTCCTGAAAATAAAAAAGAAAAGATTTTTAAAGATTGCTTAAAAAAAGTAAGAGAAAAAAAATTCTTATCTGAAATAGAAAATTATAAAAAGAGAATGAGAGAAAAATTGGAAAAAGGAGATGATTGTAGTCAGGAATTAAAAGAAATAGAAAGATTACATTATAGATTAAATCAACTAAAAAAGGAGTGAAAATGGGAAGAAGAAGGAAGAATGTTAAAGGAAATGAGAATGTCAATATTGAAGAGAAGATAAATGAGATTGTTGAACTTGGGAAAAAGAAAAAATATCTATCATGGGATGATATAAATGAAATTTTACCAATGGAAATGACAGATGAAGAAGATATAAATGAACTTTTTGACGAACTTGAATATTACCACATTGACATAATGGAAGAAGAAGGTGAAACATTTTTCCCTGAAAAAGAAAAGAAAATTGATACAGAAGATGCAAGGAATCCATTAAGGGCATATTTGAAAGGAGCAGGTAGTTTTAATCTTTTAACTCATCAAGAGGAAATTGAGATAGCAAAAGGAATAGAAGAAGCGAAGAAGAAATTAGTAAAATTGACAAAAATACCAAATCCTCCAAAAAAAGAAATAGAGAAATATGAAAATCAGTTATATAAATTGAGAGAAAAACTTATAAATTCAAATTTAAGACTTGTTATAAATATTGCTAAAAGATATAGTAATCCAAAACTTTCCCTTCTTGATTTAATTCAGGAAGGGAATATTGGACTTATGAAAGCAGTAGAAAAATTTAAGTATAAAACTGGTTTTAAATTTAGTACATATGCTACATGGTGGATAAGGCAGGCAATAACAAGGGCAATAGCAGACCATTCTTCAACGATAAGAATTCCAGTTCATATGATAGAAAAAATAAATAAAGTCAAAAAGATTGAGGCAAAATTTTCTCAACTTGGAGTAGAGAATGAATTATCAGAAGAAGAAATTGCAAAGGAGATGAATTTACCAATAGAGAAGGTTAAAAACATAAAAAGGTCAATGAGGCCTGATCCAATTTCAATAGATATGGCTGTTGGAGATGAAGAAAGAGCAACAATTGGTGATTTTATAGAAGATAGACTTAATCCAAATCCTTTGAAACATACAAAACATTCTCTTTTAAGAGAAGAAATAGAAAAAGCACTCTCAATCCTTGATGAAAGAGAAGAAGTAATAATAAGATTGAGATTTGGACTTGATGGAGAAGGTTATCCCAGAACACTTGAAGAAGTTGGGCAGGTTTTTAATTTAACAAGGGAAAGAATAAGACAGATTGAAGCAAAAGCAATACAAAAATTGAGAAATTCATATAAAGGGAAAAAATTGAAAATATTTCAAGATGGGTTTTTTGAATTAAAGCCAACCAAATTTTAAATGGGATATATAAAATTCCTTGGGACAGCAGGTGCAAGATTTGTTATGATTTCACAATTAAGATATAGTGGAGGACTTTTTTTTTCTATTGATGGAATAAGTTTTCTTGTTGACCCAGGGCCTGGAACTTTAATTAGAGCAGGACAATCCAAACCAAAGTTAAAATTAAATAATATAGAAGGTATTTTTTTATCTCATAGACATATTGACCATTCTTGTGAAATAAACTTAATGATAGAAGTAATGACAGAAGGTGGTTTCAAAAAGAAGGGCATTGTTTTTGCACCTTCTGATTGTTTATATGAGGACCCTGTTATCCTTTTATATTGTAGAGATTTTCTAGAAAAAATAGAAGTTATTGAAGAAAAAAAAGTTTATAATTTTAAAAATTTAAAAATTGAAATTCCAGGGAAACATAGGCATGGAGTAGAAACATACGGATTTAAGTTAACAAAAGATAATACAACAATTTCCTATATACCAGATACATCTTTTTTTCCAGAATTGATTGAGTATTATAAAGGAAGTGATTTTTTAATTATAAATGTAGTTCTTTATGAGAAAAAAGAAAATATAGCCCATTTATGTCTTTCTGAAGCAGAAGAAATAATAAAAGGAATAAAACCTAAAAAGGCAATATTAACACATTTTGGAATGACTATGCTTAAAAATAAAATATGGGAAAAGAAAGATGAAATAAGTCAGAGAGTTGGAAGTCAAGTTATAATTGCAAATGATGGTATGAATTTTGAATTTTAAATCCAACCAGTTAATTTAGCAAGATATCTACAATATTCAATAAAGTTTTGTAAAGATATATCAGGTGGAACTCCATGGTCACAAGAAGGAATATAACCTCCATCTTTAAGCAAAAATGGTATAATCTTATCCATTTCTTCTTTTAAGATATTTCCTCCTTTTGCAATTTTTCTTTTATCAATACCACCAATATATGCGATATTTTTACCAAACTTTTTTCTATATTCAATAAGGTTATTTCCAGCAGCAATTTCAACTGGGATTGTTGCATTTATTCCACTTTCAATCCATAAAGGTATAATTTCTCCAATATATCCATCTGAATCACATATAATTATTTCGCATCCATTATTTTTTAACAAAGAAGTCCATTGGCTCCATACAGGCATCAAAAATTTCCTTATCATATTTGGTGAAATCATACTCTTTTCTTTATATGCCATATCTTCATTTATCATTAAATAATCAATCTGAATCTTTGATAAAATTTTTTTTAACATTTCAGAAACAAAATTTTTCCAGAAAAGTGACATTTCAAGAACAAAATCTTCTTTTTCTGCCATAAAAATGCACAAATTTTCAAATCCACACCAATCGCGAAGTTGCCAGAATGGACCTGGTACACCAATTCCTAAAACCCAGTCTCTATGATTAACAATTTCTGCTTTTTTATCAATTTCAGGGTCAATCCTTTCAGGACTTTCTGGATTAAATCTTTTTTTCATATCTTCCCAGTCATTTAGATTTTCAACAGGAAATTTATGCCATTTTCTTGTTACAAAATCTTTTGCACTTCTTAAATAAGAAAAATCATATTTCTCATCTATTTCAACAATTTCTCCTTTCTTTGTCTGGACTATTAGATGAGTATCTCTCTTTTCTATTATTTTTTCTTCAAAAGGTGGTATTGGCCCAAAATCAAAGTTTAAATTTATGTGTGGTTTTTCTGGTTTTTCAATTTTTATACCAATTTTTTCACATATAAAATCAAACCAATTACTTTCTTTAGGTAATCCTTCTTTTTCCCATCTTTTTAATGTTGATTCTCTTGGTCCACCAGGAGAAAATGGTACTTTATCAACTTCTTTAAAAAGCAATGTATTTTTATATCTTTCTCTTGGATTCATGTGCTCTCCTTTATTTAAATTTTGAATAATTGTAAAATAAAAATAAGAAAGATGCAAGAAAAACTTAAAATTTTAGGTGATTTAGGAATTTTTGAAGTTAGTGACTATATTTATCAAAAAGAAAGGTATTCTTCATTTATTTATCCTTCTATTTGTAATGGTAAAATTATAAAACTTTTTAAAGTCCTTTTTTCAAATAACTGTAAATTTAATTGTTTATATTGTGCGAATAGAAAAGATAGAGATTGTCCAAGATATACTTTTTCACCAAAGGAACTTGCAGAAATTTTTTATAATATGTGGGGAAAGAAAATTGTCAATGGACTTTTTTTATCTTCAGGAATTGATAAAGATGTCAATGAAACGCAGGAAAAAATGATACAAGTAGTAAAAATCTTAAGGGAGAAATATGATTATCCTGGATATATACACTTAAAAATTTTACCTGGAGTTGATGAATATTTAATAAGAAAAGCAAAATTTTATGCAGATAGGTTATCTTTAAATATAGAATCTATCTCATCAAATTATATAAAAAAAATTTCAAAAGAAAAGGATTTTTCAAAAAA
>JAMWCO010000040.1 GCA_023818785.1 Candidatus Omnitrophota bacterium | reverse complement strand
AATCACCAATAACAATATTTTTATTTGGCTTATAGATGCACCTGAAAAAGCAATGAAAATACTTGATTTTATTGTAAGTGTGGATAAATACTTAGAAAATGTGGATAAAGATTTATGTGGAGAAAATCCAAATGGATATACAGGCGATGATTTCTCAGGGTTATTGTCACCGGAGATGTATAAAAAGTTTGCAATTCCTTTTTATAAAAAACTATACGAAGGTAAGAAAACACGATTTATGCACAGCGAATTACTTCGGATTGAACACCTTCGTATTGCAAAGGAAATACTTGATATTACTTCATTTCATGGAGCAGAGGCAAAAAATCTTACTCCTGCGGGAATGTATGAAATTATGGGACACAATTTCTGGGTTCAGGTTACACCTCAACAAATGAAGGAATACACTCCCTATCAATTGGAGGAAAAAATAAAGGAATTGGCAAACTGCGGTGCTGGATATGTTCAAATTTATCCTGGCAGAGATACTCCTGATATAAACATGGAAATAGCGATAAATGTCCTTCAAAAAGAATGTAAAGGAGGACCTGCTATTTAAAGTTTAATTAATATCTTCCGCATTTTAATTCATTCAAATGTTCACAAACCTTTTTATTGCAAAAACATCTACTTTGTTTAAGGTTTATATTTTATCCTGAGTTGAAAAAGAGGGTTGACAAGCCTTTCCATAGATGAAGCAACAGTATCATCTTATTAAAATTATTTTTATATTAAAAGATATCCTATTTTAAAAAATCTTTTAATTTTTGGAAAACCAAAGGAATTTCATTTTTATTTATTTCAAGTAAATAACGCCATAAAATTTTTGCTCTTCTACTTGTTGAGTTAATAGGATAAGAACATAGAGCATTATATAATATTTTAGGGTCTTTTTGGTAAATTGCATCTGCTAAAAATGTTTGATGTTGTGAAATTGACGAGATTAATCCATACATATTTTCTGGTATAAATAGATTTTCAATAGGATTTATATTTTGTCCTTCAATTATTTGAGAATATTCAATGACAAATCTATTTGGAAAATTTTTAACAGCGCCATTATTTGGTTGACTTGAAACTATTTTTTCTCTCTTCCCACTCAATCCTTTTATTATTTTTACAAAAATATTATTTTTATCTTTTCTAAAATTAAAGTTTTTTATCTTCTTCCAACCATTTTCCCAGAAATCTTCATCAAGTTCTTCTTTTATAAAAGAAAAGAATCTCTCATCCTCTTTTTTCTTCATAATTTCAAAGTTTTTAACTTCTTTTTTTATTTCTCTTAATGTTTTTTTCTTCCTATTTTTTAATATATTATTAACTGCTTCTTCATAATAAAGATGGCTCATTCCATCACCTTCAGTTGAAAAAATTAAAACACCAAATTTTTTATATATATCAATCAGTTTATAAAGCCCTTTTTTTATAGTTTTTCTTGATGGTTCTGACCATAATTTACTTAAACTTTTAATTTTAATTTTTTTACTATAAACAATTGAATTTAAAATTTCAAATAAATCCTTATGATTATAACTTCCCCTTAAAATAAAACTTAAATGATTAACTCCACAAACATCAACATCAAAATCTGGATTTTCTTCATCTTTGCCAAATATTATTCTATTTAAATCCCACATATGATTTGTATATCCTGCACAGACACCTAAACATTTTATTTTTGTATAATTATTAATAAGAGCACTTATAACAGATACAGGGTTAATAAAATTTGCTAAAATCGCATCAGGACAATATTTTTCCATTTTTTTACATATATCAAGGATTATTGGTCCACCTTTTAATGCAAGGAAGGCACCATTAAATGAAATATTATCAGAACCAATAAAACCGTAATCTAATGATATTTCATTGCCAAGAACAAATGATAATAATGTTCCTGGCATAAAAACAGTTGAAACAAAACAAGCACCTTCAAGAGATTCTTCAAGTTTTCTATCCCAGAATATTTTACATTTTGATTTTTTATATTCAGGTGTTTTTTCTATCATTTTTGCCATAAGTTGAGCCCTTGTTTTATTTATATCGTATAGAAATATTTCAAAATCAGAAGCAATACCTTTATCATCAAGAATCCCTCTTATAATAGGAAGGTGCCTGTGTGCTCCTCCACCAATAAATACAATTTTCATATCATTATTCCTTATATCCAAAAAACCACCAAAATTCCCAATTCAACACCAAATATTCTTTTAATTATACACTAAGAAAAAATAGAATCAATTTTTTATATAAATGAATTCTTCATATTTTTAAAACAAGGAATTTTATTAACCAGGAATAGTCAACACTTAATTGTTAAGTTTTTCTTTCTTTTTATTTTTTTATATAATAGAAAATAGGAGGAGATAAAAAATGAAAAAAGTTTTTGATGTTCACAGTCATTTAAATCTTGAAGACCTTGGTTTTAAAAACTTAAGAGGAATTTTGGGATATCATTTTTTAACATCCGAAGTTATAAGTTGTGGCTGTTCTATATATAAATTCAAAAACTTAAATGATAGAAAATTTATGGAATTGCTTCTTCCTCCAGTTATTCAGATGATAATAGGAGCGCATGTAAGTAAAGTTTCTTCAACTAATTATATAAGAATTTTTGATATTTCAAATTCTTACATTCTTTATTCCTATCAAAAACTTTTTGATATACTTGTTTCAAGCAGTATAAGGTCAAGAGAACTTGATACAATAGCAAGATGTGTTCAAATGTTTCGCTTTCAGGAAACTGGTTACATACAATGTTTTACAATCAAATAAAAAAGATTTTTTCAGATAGATTAGAATTTATCACATATGTAAAACTTAGTGGTTTTTTTTCAGATGCCTATTTTATAGAGTGGTTATATGGAAAACTTAAGATTGTTGAAATGAGAAAATCCATCAACTATATATAAAAGGGGGAATAAAAATGATTGAAATAAATTTAAAGAATTTTTCTGGGATTGTTACTGGAGGAGCAACTGGTATAGGAAAAGAGATTGTAAGAAAATTACTTCAGGCAAATGCTGATGTTGTAATTGCGGATATAAATGAAAAGGAAGCAGAAAAAACATTGAAAGAATTTGAAGGATTTAAAAATAAAGTTGAATTTATAAAAACTGATGTTTCAAAAAAAGACCAAGTAGAAAATCTTGTAAAAAAGACAATAGAAAAATTTAAAAAAATAGATTATTTAGTTAACAATGCAGGTATAAATATCCCAAGATTGCTTGTTGACCCAATTGGCAAAGAGGAAATGACAGAAGAAATTTATGATAAAATTGTTAATATTAATCAGAAAGGGTGTTTCTTATGTGCTCAAGCAGTTGTAAGAGAAATGATAAAAAATAAAAAAGGTGTAATAATAAATATGTCTTCTGAATCAAGTCTTGAAGGTTCAGAAGGGCAAAGCATTTATGCAGCAACAAAAGCAGCAATATATTCATTTACAAGGAGTTGGGCAAAAGAACTTGGGAAATATAATATTAGAGTTATTGGAGTTGCTCCTGGTATTCTTGAACCAACATCTTTAAGAACCCCTGAATATGAAAGAGCACTTGCATATACAAGAGGTATAACTGTTGAAGAGTTAAGAAAATCATATGAAAAATTATCAATACCATTGAAAAGGGTTGGTAAACTTGAAGAAGTTGCAAATCTTGTCTGTTTTTTAATTTCTGACCTTGCAAGTTATATCACAGGAACAACAATAAATATTTCTGGAGGAAAATCAAGAGGATGAGAAAATATATACCAGAAGATACAATTAGAAGATTATCAGTTTATTTAAGGAACTTAATCAATTTAAAAAAGATAGGTAAAAAAATTGCTTCTTCAAAAGAAATAACCATTTCCTTAAATATCCAACCTTCTCAATTCAGAAAAGATTTATCTTATTTTGGTTCTTTTGGAAAAAGAGGGGTCGGATATGATATAGATAAACTTATTGAACATTTAGAAAAAATTATTGGTATTAATAAAAAAATAAAAGTTATACTTGTTGGAGTTGGGAGATTAGGTTCTGCATTATTAAGGTATAAAGGATTTTCTCTTCTTAATATGGAAATAGTTTGTGCTTTTGACAATGATCCAAAAAAAATAGGAAAGGTTATTGATGGTATAGAAATCAAAGATATAAAAGAAATGAAGAAAGTTTTACAAAAAGAAAAAATTAAAGTTGGAATTATATCTGTTCCATCAAGTTCTGCCCAAGAGGTTGCTCAATATATGGTAAATTCAGGGATAAAAGGTATATTAAATTTCGCTCCAATCACATTAAATTTACCAAAAAATATATTTATAAAACATGTAGATATACCTTCTGAACTTGGTGTTTTAATATTTAAACTTGAAAATTTATAACTCTTTTAATACTTCCTCATTCAATCTTTTTGCTGTTTTTATTGCATCTTTTACTGCATAACTCCATCCATAACAAAGTCCAATAAGCCCTAAAATTGTTAAAATGTATGGAGAAATTGGCTTTTTTACAGTTTCAGGTTTTGTTTCTTCTTTCTTTTCTTCTATTACAACTCCCTCTTCTGTCATTTTAACTTCCTTCTCTTGTTCAATTACACTCAACTTTTCTCCTTTTGTAGGTACACCTTTAACCCAGAAGGTAATACCGATAGAAAGTAAGGCAATACTTATTAGAATTATAATACCAATAAAAGTTGCTTTCCCAAATTGTCCATTATAAATTTGTCCAAGTCCTGGGCATATACTTGATAAAACTCCTGCAAGACCTGACGATTTCTGTTCATACTTTAGTCTTAACTTTATTCTTAATTTTTCTTCTTCAATAATCTTATTTTTTTCTTCATCTGTAAAAGCCATTTCATCCTCCTTTTTCATATTCCCATTTAATATTTTTTATTTTTTCAAAAAGTTCTTCAAGTATTTTATAGTTTTTTTCTATTGGCATAAAAATCATAAAAACATCAATTGATTCTCCTTTTGACAATCTTTTCTTTGGAGGAACACTATTTATAAAAATAAAATCTTCTCCTTTTCCAAGAATAACAGCAGGAGCAATTAAACCACCACCTACTCCTTCTCCAGTATTTGCAAATATCCAGTTTGCTTGTCCAATCTTTGTTTTTTTTGTTTTTTCAAGTTTATAAGTTACAAATCTCCCTTTTTGTGGAATTGTATAATATTTATAAGGTTTGTAAGCATTTTCCATAGCCCAGTTAATTCCACATTCTACTTGTCCTTCACCATTATATAAAAATTTTGAATAAATTGCTAAAAAAGGAAATCCCTCTCTAATTTCAAGATAAAGTATTAAAGAATAATCATCATACACTCTCTTATCATCAGCAAGAGAAAATATAACTTTTATAATTTTTCTTTTCGGTTCATCTTTCAATACTTTTACTTCTTTTGTTTTTTTCACAACAAGTTCAATATTTTTTGTAAAATCCTGTGCTGCAAAATAAAGCATATTCCCATTACTGATAATACTTTGTGGTTGAACAAGAAAATTATTTTCTTCTGTAATAAGATAAACATCTTTTTCAGGAGTAAATTTATATCCAAATTTTACAACAGAAAAACATTTCCCTAAAAGCAAAAAGAACAAGAAAAATATTATTTTTCTCATTTCGCCCCCCTTTTGTTTTTATTTTATCATATAATTTTTAATTGTCAAATTTTTTTATTTAAAAATTTGCTTTTCCATAATCTTTTTTCTATATTTAAAAAAATAGTAAAATAATCTTATGAAATTTCTTTTAAATTTTTTTCTTTCAGGTATTGCTCTTGGATGGAGTTGGTGTATTTTAAGTTGTGGGATTTTAATTTTCCCTGTGATTGGAGATATAAGTTCCGACTGGAAACAAGGATTGAAAAATGGAATTTTTTTTGGCATTGGGAAAACAATATCTTTTTCTATTCTTGGTGCTATTGTTTCATATTCCCATTTTTTATTTGAAAGATTTTTTACAAATAAAATCTCTTTAATTATTATGGGATTCCTTTTTATTTTATATAGTTTCTGGTTTTATTTTTTTTCTCCTAAAAAAAGATTCTTAAAAAAATTTAATCTTTCACCTTTTTTTCTTGGTCTTTTATATGGTTTTATTCCTTGTGGACCAAATATAGGATTTTTTATTTATCTTTCTTATATAACAAAAGGTATTTTTTTTGGGATATTAGGAAGTTTGTTCTTTTCAATAGGAAGTTTAATTGGACCTGTTTTAATTTTAAGTTGCTTTTCTCCATATTTTTATAATAAAATATTTTTCTTTACAAAAAATAAAAAATATGGTAAAATATTTGGATTAGTTATATTTCTTAGTTGGGGGATCAATTTAATTTTAAAAGGCATGAAATAGAAAAGGGCCGCTAGCTCACCTGGCAGAGCACCGCCCTTTTAAGGCGGGGGTAGCAGGTTCAAGTCCTGCGCGGCCTAAATCTCTTACCCCCCTCCACCCCCTTTCTGAGAGCCTCCTAAAAAGGGGGCTCTCTTTTTATTTTCAAAAACTTCTTTTAATTAAATATTCTTTTAATTTTAAAAATGCTTTACTTCTATGGCTTATTTTATTTTTTTCTTCCAAACTTAATTCTGCAAATGTTTTCCCTATCTTTGGGATTTCAAAAATAGGGTCATATCCAAAACCATTTTTACCCCTTGGACTAAAAGTTATATATCCCTTTACTTCTCCTTTAAAAAACCTCTTTTCACCTTTACCAATAAGACAAGCAACTGTTATAAATCTTGCCTTTCTATCCTCTTTTTTCTTATAATTTTTCATTTCTTCAAGTAATTTTTTTATATTTCCCTTATCATCTCTTTTGCCTGAAAAATGTGCTGAATTTATCCCAGGAAGCCCATTCAATTTTTCAACAAAAAGTCCAGAATCTTCTCCTACAATGTAATAATCTTTAATATATCTACTCAAATATTCTGCTTTAAGATATGCATTTTCTTTTAAAGTTTTTCCTTTTTCCTCTGGGAATTCAATAAAATCAGGTGGTAATAAAACTTTTATTTCATCTCCCATTATATTTTTTATTTCTTTTAATTTATTTTTATTTTTAGTTGCCAAGTAAAAACATAATTTCATCTTTTAGTATCTCCTTCTCTATATCAATTATTTTCTTTATCCCTTTCTCTGCAAGATTTAAAAGTTGTTCAAGTTGTTTTCTTGTAAATGGATAACCTTCTGCTGTGCCTTGAATTTCTATAAATTCACCATTTCCTGTCATAACAACATTTAAATCAACAGAAGCGAGTGAATCTTCAGAATAATCAAGGTCAAGCAATATATTCCCATGAACAATCCCTACACTTATCGCTCCTATATAATCCTTTAAAACTGGAACCCTTAAAAGACCCCCATTTTTCATTTTATTCAAACATTCAACAAGAGCAACAAATCCACCTATAACTCCTGCTATCCTTGTCCCACCATCTGCCTGAATTACATCACAATCAACCCAAAATGTTCTTTCTCCAATCCTTCTTAAATCAACTATGCCTCTTAATGAACGACCTATCATCCTTTGTATTTCCTGTGTCCTTCCTGACATAATTGAACTCCTTTGAACTCTTTCTGTAGTTGAAGAGGGTAGAAGTGAATATTCAGCAGTTATCCAGCCATTACCCGTATCCTTTAACCATGCAGGAACTTTATCTTCATAATTAACAGCACATATAACTTTTGTATCTCCTAATTCTATAAGACATGAACCAGAAGCATATTTTAGAAAATTTTTAGTTATTTTAATTTCTCTTATTTCATCAAATTGTCTATTACCTTTTCTTTTTATTTCCATTTTGTATACCTCCTTTGCCAGTTATTTTCAAAAAATATAGAAGGAACAACAAAAATATAAAAATAGAAATTTTCTCTATCTTTTGTTATTCTAAAATCAACTGTTAAACAATGAATTTTCTTCCATATCTCATATGTTTGAGTTAAAAAATCATCTGAATTAAAATCATAAAAAAACCCTATTCTATATTTCCAGTCACTCTTAATTTTCTGTTCCAACCATGTTTCTATTCCAAAAATATTACTTTCATCTTCCAATCTTGTTCCAATTGAAAACTTATATTTTTCTTTTTCATAAGAGATTGAATTAACTCCAAATTTATAAGAACTATCTTCTATATTCCATTCATTATCTCCTTCTATTTTAAACTCTTTTCCCCCAAATTCATATCTTAAAAATAAATTCCCAAATAAGTTTCTACTTATATCATATTCATTTTCAATCTCAAAATTGCCAGATATATTATTTTCTTTATTTACATCCCATCTTAAATTAACTGCAAAGAAACTACCATTATTTTTCTCTTCAAATTCATCAAACTGGATAAGTTGATTAGGTTTATGATTAACCTTTCTTGTATATAATGAAAATTTTGGTATAAAATAGATATCCTTATTTAAAAAATTAAAAATCGTTGAAAGATTTACACCTGCTTCACCTATATAATTAAATTTATCAAAATCAGAACCTTCATAATTGAGAAAAGAAAAAGAAATGTAAGGTTTTAAATTAAAATATTTCAAATCTTTTTTAAATGTAAAGTCAAAATCATTCAAAATTCTAAAATAGTTTTCCTCTTGGTTATAAAAGTTTGTAAATCTGAAATCATAAGTAAGATAAAAAGGGATATCAGAAAATTGAATATAAGGAAGAAAATACCTTATTTCAGGCAATTTTTCAATCTTTAAAATTTTTTCTCTTGCATTCTCTCTGACTATAAAGCCAAAGGTTCCTTTACCAAGTTGACTTGTTATAGAAAAATAATTATACATTTTTGATTTTTCTAAAAATTGTTCCTTAAAAAAATCAACAAAAAAATCATTATCATACATCCATCTCCAATCAAATAAAAGATAGATATTTTCAAAATTTTTATTTATTTGGAGGTATGCTCCCTGTTGGATTTCATTTTCTTCCCATCTTTTAAAAAATAATGAATCAAATTCAATATTATTTTTTTCAGAAAAAAAACCAGTACTTATCCCAAATCCTTTATTACCAATCAATAAATCTTGGCTCAATAAATAATCCTTCCTTTCATCCATTTTATGATTAAAACTTAATGTTATTGTAGTCCCAACCCGTGTCTTATGCCCAAAAGAGTAAGAAAAAAATGGTTTTTTTGTTTTCATATCAATTGTGTATTTCGGTAAATAAAAAAGATTAAATTTTTCTCCAGCAACAATTCTCATCTTTTCTCCTCTTATATAATTATCTTTCAAAATTTCAATTTTATCTGCATTGACTTTATAATGTGGTTTTTCTAAATCGCATGTTGTAATATATCCATTCTCTAATCTTAAAAAATCTCCTTGCCTTTTTACTCTTTCTGCCTTTCCATAAAATGGTTCACTTTTAAATTTAACATTATAAATTATCCCTTCCTCTTCTATAATATTATATTTAAAGTAATCTGACTTAATCTCTCCTAATTCACTTAAAATTTTCCCTCCTTTTTCACATTCTATTTCATTTTTCTTCCTATCATAAACTGCCTTCTCTGTTTTAATAACCAAATCCTTGTAAACAATAATAACATTACCTTGAAGGAAAATTCTACTGATTTGTCCTTCTTGGTCAAAATCAACTTTCATAGAATCACATTTATATTTTATTTCTTCTGAAAAGAGAAAAATTGAAAGAAAGAAACAGAAAAAATAAAGTTTAAATTTCATAACTGTACTGTTTTGCAAAATCTAAAGTATCCTGCCAATTTTTAACACCATTTGTTGCTCCAATTGCTGTAGTTATTTGAGCACCAACAATATTTGCAATAAGACCACATTTTTTAAAATCCAACCTTAAAGTAAGTCCTTTTATAAATCCAGCAACATATCCATCTCCAGCACCTGTTGTATCAATAACATTTACTTTTAAAGCAGGGAAATAATATTTTTCATTTTTATTCTTAATATAAGAACCATTCTCACCCATCTTTAAACATACATTACCAACGCCCTTTAATAAGAAAAAATCACAAATATCATCTTTTTCTTTTTTCCCAGAAATCATCTTCGCTTCTTCTAAACTTGCAAAAAAATAATCAATGTAAGGGAGAGAACTTTCAATAACTTCTAACCATTTTCCAAAACCATCCCATACAGTATCAAGACATGTTATAAGATTTTTTTCTTTTGCTTTTTTTAATGTTTGAAAAAGACCTTCTCCAACAAAATTTGGCATTAAAAATGGACCTGCAATGTGTAAAATAGAAAAGTTTTGAAATAAAGAAAAATCAATATCATTAATTGTAAAATCAGCATTTGCACCGACTGAATGCAAAAAAGACCTTTCTCCATCTGAAAGAACTAAAACAGATGTCCCTGAAGTTGTAAATTTATCAGAAATTTTTATATATTTTGTATCTATCCCTTCTTCTTTAAGTTTATTTATTATAAATTTACCAAGATTATCATTGCCAACTTTTCCTAAAATTGTAACATCAATACCAAGTTTTTTAGCAACAATACCTGTATTTGTAGCACATCCTCCTATATGAAGTTCTGTAGTTTCAACAAAAGATAATTTCCCTCTTTCTGGCATTTCCTCAACTGGTTTTGAAATAAAATCTCCAACAATTAGTCCAATACATAAAAGATTATCTGACATAAAACCTCCTTTTTCTTTATAATACCATATATTGACTAAAATTTGAAATTTAAATATAATATAAAAATGTGGGGGATTAGCTCAGTTGGGAGAGCACCAGGCTGGCAGT
>JAMWCO010000039.1 GCA_023818785.1 Candidatus Omnitrophota bacterium | reverse complement strand
AAAAAAAAAAAAAAAAAAAAAAAAAAAAAAAAAAAAAAAAAAAAAAAAAAAAAAAAAAAAAAAAAAAAAAAAAAAAAAAAAAAAAAAAAAAAAAAAATATAAATAAATAAAAAAAAAAAAAGTAAAATCTACCACTTTAGATTGAATCAAATTCTATTGTTACTACTTTCTTTCTTTTCTTTTCTTTTCCCCTCCCTCGAAAAGGGGAAAAGAAAAGAAAAGAAAAGACTAAATTAAATAATTAGATAATTAGATAATATACTACCTTTGCTTTTTTTTGACCCTATTTTGTTTCAATTTTGAAACAAAATAGGGTTTTCTTATATATACCTATCTAATTATCTAATTATTATAAAATTTAAATATAAGTATAAGAAAAATAAAAAAAAATAAGTCAAAAAATAATTAGAAACCCCCTATCTAATAATCAATCTAACTTTTCAATTATTCTACTAAAAAATTAGAATAATTAGAAAAAAATTAGAAAGGTTTTAAAAGAAGAATAGGTTTAGTTCCTGTTTTAACTCTTTCAATTTTAATCAATTCAGATTGAAGAAGAGTTTCAATAACTATTTGTAATTCTTTTGCATTAATATTAATTCTTTGGAGAAGGGAAGATTTGGAAATACCTTCTGGGAATTTCTGAATAATGGAAAGAACTTTCTTCTTTTGATTATGAAACCCTTTAACTTCAAAAAGTTCATCTGATATGGACAATAAACTTTCAGTAATATTTTCTATCTCTAAAATAGCTTTATAAAGAGAAGAGAGAGTAATAACCAAAGAATGATTTTCTATAATTTCAAAAAGAATAGCAATTTTCAAGCAATAATCGAGAAGGCGAATACAGAATGCATCAAAATGTTCGGAAGAAAACTCTTTTTGGTAAGATATATACCATTCAGAATATTCTTTCACCACTCCTGAAAAATCTACCTCTCCTTGAATCCTGCTTATATTCGATAATTCTTCAAGAAGAGCAGATTGTTTAGAAAGAGAAGAAGGCGGTTGAAATGGTATAATATTTTCTTTTGTTTTAGCATATATGATAAGGAAACGTGGAATGAATCCTCCTTGAACATCGCTTTCTTTTAATGAATTCTGAAGCCATCTCAAATTACTTCCTGCGAGTATATTGAAACATACATTTTTTAACTCTATAGTTTCTCCCGATAATTTTCTTTTATAATAATCAGGAGCTTCAAAAAGTTCAGTAATTAATTCTTTCAATCCCAACATATATTCTCTTTCAAGAACTTTCAGAAAACCTCCAAATTCATCAATTGTGAAAAAACCTTCAGGTTGATCTTGCACCATTTTTATAAAACCTTCTCTTGAAAAATCATTAGCATAAATATTAACATTGGATAATTTAGACAATAAATTCCTGCTAATTCTAATGGCAGTAGAACGATGGAAGATAGAAGAGGGAGAAATTAATAAAATCCACAAATTAGGGAAAAATTTTATATCTCCTTTTCTAATGAAAACTTTTCTCCCTATAACAGAAGAGACGACGGAAAGAGCAGAATATTTATGAAAAATAGAGGGGGCATCGCAAAATTCCCCCGCATAATCTATATAATCATTGAGAAAAGACATAATTTACTCCTTTCTTTTTTTTTCATTCTTTTTTTTTTCCAAATTAATAGATAAGATTTCCACCTTTATTTTAGCAATCCCTTTTCTCAAAAACCCCAGATGAGCAGCGACCTTCTTACTACAATCAATCTGTCTATATTTTTTATTATATTTCATAAAGTCATTCACAATCACTTTTGCGCTTTTGGTACCAAGAGTTAATTTTAATCTGGTGCCTCTTGGAAAGATATTACTGGCGCAGGTCCAGGTATCACCTTTGAAATCTGAACCATCTTGATATTTACCCTTAGAATACCAAGAGGCAATACAGTAAAAGGTTGAATTTTTAGAAAAAGATTTATTTTTAATTCTATCTTTTTCAAAAACTAAAGTTAAAATCAATAGAAATGCCAATATCAAAATGAAAATAAATCTTTTATTCATTTTCCAACACCTCTATTTCTACTCTGGGATTTTTTTTATCCAAATTTTTCATCAAAACTTCTTTTACTATTTGATTATCATTAAGATAAAAATATCCTTGAAAAGCATCTTCTATTAATTTGATGTAGTTAGAAAGGTCACTTTTCCTCGTTGGAAAATAAAAATTGAATTTCATTTCAATTTTTTTTGAAGAGGGCATAATTTTTCCCAACTGAGAAAAGGCACAATAAAAAGCCCATTCCTGGAATATTTTAGCCTCAGAAGTTTTATAAAGTTTAGGCTTCCCCGTTTCAGGGGAATAGCCTATTTGATAAGTATGATTAATAGAGGGAAAATTCTTTAATGGGATTATCAATTTATATTTCATCATTGTTTTCTCCTTATATTCCACCATTGAATTTCATTTTTTATTCTATAAATTATTTTCTTCAAACAAAAGATAATCCCATAAACAAAGCCAAGAATGATGAATGAAATTACAAGAGTTAGAAGTATATTGCATATTAAGGTATATAAATAAAAATCTTTTACCATCATCATTTTTTTCTCCTTTCTTTAATATTCGGAGATTCATAAAATCTTCCGATTATTATTTTTTTGTTTTTTCCTTTTTGTCTTCTTTCTTTCTTTTTATTTTC
The DNA here is from genome assembly GCA_023818785.1 of Candidatus Omnitrophota bacterium. Taxonomy (GTDB): domain Bacteria; phylum Ratteibacteria; class UBA8468; order B48-G9; family JAFGKM01; genus JAMWDI01. Next base: position 8,268 of record JAMWCO010000039.1, on the reverse strand, counting down.
TTCAGAGAACCAATTTTTTAACATAGAAAATACTATTTTTGAAATAGATATTTTTTTCTTATTAGAAACGTTTCTAATTTTTAAAAGAACGATTCTTCTTTCATCATCTAAATACAAATTAATTATCATCTGGGACCTCCTTTTCTCCTTTTTGTTTTGAATGTTGAAGAAAAGCGATTAAATCCTTGATTTCATCTTCTTGTAAATCTTTTAAACGAGCAACTTTCAATTTTCTTTTATTTTTCCAACTAATCCAATAATTGATGCCCATTTCATGAATAAGATTATTTGCTTCCTGAATTAAAGAATCCAAATTTGAAAGATATTTTTCTGTTGAAGAATGTTTTTCAAAAGAATCCTCTAAATCTTGAGTGAAGATATTTGATAACATAGATGCTTTCAAGATGGCATCAATAAAGGCGGATTTTTCAGCCATTTTCAAAATTGCATTTGCATCAGAAAAGATTTCTTCTCTTTCAACCTTATAAAGTTTATAAGGCTTATTATTTTTGGAAAAAATCTCTTTTACTTCCAAATTCTCAATATTTTCTTTTTCTTGAGTTAAAAGTTCATTTTCAGGAACGAATTTAATTTTTTTAATTATTTTTTGTTTTTTTGAATTATAGGAACCATAACCTTCTGAAATTTTTTGAGAAGAATTTCTTGAGAACAGAGTACATTTAAACATATAATAAAAAAAACCATCTTCCCAATTTTCTATTTCTTTCAGAATTTCAAAGGTGGGGTAAAAATCATACAGTTCAGAAAGGAGTTCAGCACCTGCTTTTAATAAGCAGAGCTTTTCACTCCCTTCTATTTTTGTAAAATGAATATTTTCCTTGAATAATGTCTTGATTATCTTTTGAATTTCAAAAAATTGTTCCAATTTTTTTTGGAACAATTTTTCAGATTTATTTTCTTGAATTAAATTTTCCATCTTTTTCCTCCTTTTTTAATGATTTTTTTAATAGAAAGAGAACTTGTTGAGAAAAGCTCCTGAAATTTGATTTTGCAAGTTTCTCAACTTCTAAAATCAAATTCTCATCTTTCTCATTATAACTTATAGTTTTAGTTTTAGACATTTTTATCACCTCCTTTCTTATTTATAAACATTTTTTTTATTTTATGTTTATTTTTTAGAAAGCAAAAAAAGAGGCAGAACTGCCTCTTTTTTTTTTTTTTTTTTTGCTTTTTTGAGAGAAAAAGGAATGAGAATCAGCGTTTTGCGCTGATTCTCATTTCTTTAATTGAAATGATTTGGGCCTCTATCAAAGAGGCCTGTAAATCCTCTTTGATAGAGAGCATCCCTGCGGAGATTGTCTCCGCAGAGATCTTGCTTGCGGAGATGCTCTCCGCAGATATCTCCTTTGCTGAGAGCATCTCCGCTATAATATCAGAACGAGAAGAAACCCGCTCTGCAAAAATCGCAGAGGCATAAATGTGGAGGTTTGCCTCCACATTATTGGCCTCTATTTTCGCAGAGGAGACAATGCTCCTCTGCGAAAAAATTGCAGAGGCAGAGATGTCTGCCTCTGCTACAATATCCCCCTCACAGAGGAGGATTTTATTATTAAGGTTGATGGGAGCCTTAACTAAGAGGCTCCCTTCAACCTCTATTATCTCCCCTATCCCGGGGAGATATCTACTTTTGGGGAGATCCTGCTCCCCAAAAATTTGAACAACAGGTAAGAAATCATACATAATATATACCTCCTTTTTTTTTAATTTTTATTTAATTATAACAAAAAAAAATAATTTTTGTCAAGTATTTTTTTTTAAAAAAAATAAAAAATATTTTTAAAGAAAAAAAAGAAAAAGAAATAAGATTAGAAAAGATTTTGATTTTCAAGAATAAAATTCCAAGCAAGAAATAATTGTTGGAAACCCAAATATTCTAAATTCTTTTTTTGAACCCAGCAATGAGAAAAAGCATTTCTTTTTGAACACCATTCAGAATTAGCGAGATCAAAATGACACATATTTTTTGAGGGATATAAACCAACTCTTAGAAAACCCGCTTCAAAAGCTTTTTTCGTATAATCATAGACATTTTGAATTAAGATTTTTTTTGAATTCCAAAAAGGAATAAATACATCAATAGCTATACAATAAAAATGTGGACTATCTTTAGCACCTCCTTCTAAAATATGATCTCTATATCCACTTAAGATTTTTCCAATTCCCTTATTCTGTTTGAGAGGATTACCGTTTTTCCCGCCATAAGGTAATATTTTAATTAGTCTGCACCAATTAAGATATTTTTCAATCGTTTGAGGTTGTTTTTGAATTATTGTAATGATATCGGGGGAACCTTTTTGTTTTATTTGTTCGTCCCTGTAATTAATATATTTCATCATTAAGCCACCCCCGAAAATTTGGTAAACTCCCAAAGAGTATCGGTTAAAGCTCTGAATACTATAAATTTGTCTTCAGTAATTTGAATGATTTGAAAATTAATTTGAGTTGCTAAAACTTCTATTTTTTGGTGAATAATTCCGTCGGAAGTTTTGCCCATGACCGTCCAAAGCCTTGGAATAGTACCCATTCCATGGGCAATAGGTGTTTCTTCACCTTGAGGCGTTTTTTCCCAACCTGTATCAAAAGCAACTCCTTGGGTCATAAGAGCATCTAAAAAGTAGATGTTAGCATTTGAATTAGTCCTTGTATGATTCCAAAGGATGTCTCCTACTGTAATATAAGGTTTATTCCAGAAAGAAATAACTTCACCAAAACTTGAAATAAAACAAAGAGGGATGAAATTATTTTCCCAGAAAAAGGAAGTCCCCCAAAGTTTGTTAGAAATAGGTTTTTGATGCAAAATAATTGTTCCATTTTCTAAACATTCTGCGACAATGAAACAAGGATAGGCAACATTTTCAATATAACCAGGTGAAGAAATCCATTTTTTATTTGAAATTTGAATAGAAAAAGAATCATAAGCAAAAACCCAGCCTGCGGGACCCCCTACATAAGTGAAAGAAAAAGAAGGCGAAAATTTTAAATTTGTTTCAGAAACAACTGACATTTCTGGCCTGCAATATTGAGAAAACAACTTGGGAGTAATTGATTCATCATCAAATGAAAAAGAAGATAAAGATAATCTATCACCTGTATACTCTCTAACTTCTATAATATTCCCTCCTGCTATAAATACTTCTCCAAGATTTAGAAAATGGGTTTTGGTATAAGTAAAATCTATGCCAATTTGAATATCAATCCATTTCCCACTTGAGGAAAGAATTTTTTCCCAATAAAGGTTAATAGGAACAATAGGTTGGTCAGGACATTCTACTATTCTTTCGGTGGTTTCATGGATTAATATTCCATCTATCATAGCTACATTTTCAATGTTATTTCCTATTTTAAGAAGTCTACCAGTCCCACCCACTTTTACTAATTCATAACCTTTATATCTATTATTTTGGCTAAAACCTTGAAGAGAAGAAAGTCTATTTTTGAATGCAATATCTCCTTGGTTCCATTTTTCAAAATTGTTCCAACTCATACTTTTATCTCCTTTCAAAAATTAAATCCCAAATAATGGTAAGGGTTTGTTGATTGGTTTTAGTTAATGGAGGGAAAGTTATTCTTGCAAAAAGAATATTTTCTTCTTCTCCTTCCGCCATTAAACCTGCTTCCTGCCAAACTCCATTCGCTTCAGTAGTAGAATAAAAGGTATTGAAAGAGATTTTATTTTGGAAATTATATTTTTCTGTAATTAAAATAAAGGTAGAAGGGTCTGGTGAAATAAGAGAGGATTGTGTAGGTTGAGGAGGAGTATTATCTGTCCCTAAAATACACCATTTTATTTTTTTATTAGAATCATTCAATTTTGAGGTAATAAATTCTAACCCTTTATTCATTACCATATTTTCTAATAATAAAATGGAATTTATATTCCCTGAAGGATTTTTGAGAATTAATTGAACTATTCCTTTCATAGTAATTTTCAATTTTGGTTTAAAAAATTTGACCAAAGCCAACTGGATCACCTACCTTCCACCATATTTCTTCACCAATTTTAATTTCATGAATAATTATATCTCTCGTAGTTAAATATTCTCTATAAAAACTATATTTATCAAGTATAGTATCCTCTTGATCTTTATCTTCTAATCTTTTCAATCTATTTTCTATTTCTCTAATTCTCTTCTCTATATTTTCTCTAACATCTTCAAATTCTAAATCAGTTTCTTGCCAATGAGGTAAAGTCCAAGTTTCATTTTTCTTCACTAAAGAGAAATATTTATTAATTTGGAACTCAGGAATTTGTATCAAAACATATTGTCCAACTTCTGGAGTTTTCAAATCATTCTCTACTGAAAAGGAAAGTTTTTGAATAGGATAAGAAAACTTCTCTAATTGAGATTTTAAAAATTCTCTTCCTATACTTCTCTGAGTAATATCATTTCTATGAAAAACTATTTCTTTCTTATAGAATTCCATTATACTTTCAGTATTTTCCTCATAGACCATCAAAGGATAAAACCAATAATAAGAGATTTCAATATCCGAATTGTCGGGTGGAACTACTCCCAATCTGATAAATTTCTCTCTTGAATTGAAATAAACTTCTCTATCTGTATCCTTCCCATCTATTCCTATTGTTTGGCTTATTCCATTAATTGATATATAAGTCCCATTAATACCTCTGAAATCAGGTCCAATATCAAAATGAGGTTCATATCTTGTTTGGAAAGCTTTATTTTCTCCCATATAAGAAAAATATCTAAATCTTTCAACAATCAAAGAGGATTTAGTTTTCCCTCCAAAAAGGTAACAAGCATTAAAAAAAGAGGTCATCCCATCATCATATTCTATACTTCCTTTTTTTATATTGAATTTTGATTTTTCTGTAGTATAAATTATATCTGACTGATTAGAAAATGGAGGGAATAAATCAATATATTTTCTAACATCAGGATATCTTCCTGCTGGGCTAACCTGCCAAACATAACCATTAATTTCTGCAAGAAAATTTAAAACCCCAATGAAAGAATCATATTTAAAAGTTTTAGTAATAATTTTTCCTTCCTGAATATTTCCTACACGAAAATGGTAATCATTATAAATTTTTGAATTCTCATAATTTTCAATTAAGTCTACCAAAATAGTTCTGGTAGAAGTTTCTTCATACTGTTCATTAATTAGTATCCCTTCAAGATATTCAGATGCATCTACAATTCTCAAGGAAAAAGTCCTAATGTTTCCATTCAATTTAGGTATCTTTTTTTCTATCCAACCTGAAAAATATGGCAAAGTCCAATCGGGGTCTTTATAAAATTCAACGATAGATTTATAGGGTTCTAAAAGAGGAATCCATTCTTTTTTTTGTGTAAAATCTAATTCAACATTTAAAATTTGTTTTCCTCTATTTATTTCTGAATCTCTTGAAATAGAAATAACAAAGGGAGTTATATCATATTGTTTTGAGATTGAATAAAAGAACAATTTAAAAGAACAAGAAACCATCTATGCCCTCCCCAAACTTTCTAATCTTAAAGCGATTTGATTGGAAATAAGATAAGCAAGTCGTTTCTCATCTACTTCTTTTTCTATTTTATCAATTCTGAAATTCAAATTAATAAAAATATTTTTTTCTTGCTCTCTTTCAACTTCATTTTTAGGTATTATTTTTTCACCTTCATGTAAAAGATAAAGACCTGTTGCAGGGACCCTTGGGGTTCCGAACTGAAGAGCAGCAATTTGACTTTTTAAAGCAATGACCCCTGCTTCTGCAGATGCTAATCCTGCAACTATTGCAGGAATAGCTAAAAGAGATAGTCCTGCTGTAGAACCTGCTGAAGTTACAGCCCAAGCAATACCTCTTATTGCATAAGCTCTTACTTCTGTCATAATCAAGTCCAGAACTGAGATAAGAGCGGCTTTCCCCGCTTCTTTTGTTGCCTTAGCTTTACGGTTTTCATATTCTTCTAAAGCCAAAGTATGGGATTGTTCCAATTCTTCTATTTTCTTATTAATCTCTGCCCTTTTTTCTGCATTAAGCGTTATATCTTGGAGTTGAGATTCAAGATTTTCTCTTTCTCTTTCATAACGTTCTTGTTCCGCTTGATAAGAAGCTTCACTTTGTTCAATAACTGTTTGGTAAGTACTTCCAATTGTAGAAGCAAGATTTGAGATTATATTAGCTGAAGTGTTCGCAAATTTTTCCATTCTCTCTCGTCTTTCTTCATCTATTTGTTTTTCAAATTCATTTATACTCAGAATTATTTCTTTTCTTGCTTCTGCTGTTAAATTATCATATTCTAAAGTTTTTTTCAGAACATCTATCTTTTCTTGTAAACTCAAATTATCTGCTTCTTTAACTTTTTGCATCTCTTCCAAATAGTATTCGGTTCTTCTTCTTGTTTCTTCTCTCAATTCTTCACTCTTTTCTTTTTCTTTTGCTTCTGCTAATTCATAATTTTTTTCTATTTCTTCATTTTTTCTCTCAATTTGTTGTAGAAAATCTTTTATTTCTTTTCTCCTATTTTCTATCTTCTTTTGTGCACTTTCTTTCTCCATTTTATCTTCTAATTCTGCAATCTTAGCATTTATTTCTCTTCTCTCTTCATGAGTTTTTGCATATTTATCTCTTATCCTTTTAAGATTATAAATTTGTTCATTAGTATTCCATTTTGAAATTTTTGTTTGTTCTTCAAAAAATTTCATTGCATTTTTGAGTTTTTCATTTTCAGATTGTTTTTGGTTTTTAATTCTTTCATCTTCAAATTTGTTTTGATTTTTGATTATTTCTCTTTCTTTGGACATTTCTAATTTCTTTCTTAATTCAGAATAATTAGAAATAGTTTTGTATTTATCTTTTTCTATTTTTTCTATTACGCTGAATAAATTCTTTTCTGTTTTCAAAAAATCAGAGGCTATAATTTTTTCTCTAATTATTGTTTCTTCAATGGCTCTGGGAACATTTTTGAAATGAAAAGTTACAATAGCTTTTAAAACATCCACAATTCCCATACCCAGACTTATTATACTTTTCCAATAAGCAATCCAAAGGTTCCAAGCTGAGAGGAAGATTGAAGTTACTTTGAGGAGTGCAGAAAGAGCTCCTGATAAAATATCAACCTTTTGTGCACTTCCGAAGATTATATTAGAGAAAACTTTCCAATTTTGGATAAGAAAAGTTATTTTTTCCAAAGTAGGAGACAATGCAGGCAATAATTGTTCTCCTAATTGAGATTGAAAGATTTTCATTGAAAGGTTAAGATCGTCCCAAGCATCTTTAAGTGTCCCTTCTTGTTTAGCCATAGCACCTGCATAATTTTGTTCAATATATTTTTCAAGGGCTGAAGATAAAGATTCTAAATTTTGGATTTTCCCTTCTGTATTTTCAGTAAAATCAGCACCAAATTTTTCTAATTCTTCTCTTGAAATCCCGAATTGTCTTTGAAGCATTTGTAAATATCTTGCATCGCCTTGTAAAGCTCTACCTACAGTTTCAGAAGTTTCTTCAATAGATTTTTTTGTGGCAGCCGCAAGATCACTCAAAATAGGGATTAATTTAACTGAATTAAGACCAAATTTAGTAAGATTTGCATCTGCTTGAATTAATCCTGGCAAATCAAAAGTGGTTTTTAAGGCAGTTTGTTGAAGGAAACCTAACATTTCACCTGCTATTTTAGTATCATTATGAATAGATGCAAGTTGAGCCCTCATAGATTCCATTTCTGCTGTGCTTTCAACAAAAGATTTTGCTAAATTAACAGCCCCTCCTATAACCATTTGGAAACCCTGAGCAAGTAGTTGTCCTTTTGCAAAAATAGTGGTTAATTCTTGACCAAACTTTTCCCCTGCAGCTTTAGTAGAACCCAATTTCCCTTGAACTTGTTCCAAGGTGGACAACATTTGTCCTGCTTGTGCCTGTAAGACAAGAATCAATTCTCCTGTTGTAACTGCCATTAAACCTCCTTATGGTATTTGAAACCTGGGATAGAAGAAAATGGAACTTCTACATAATTTTGAAAGCTTTCTTTAATTTTTTCTTTTCTTTTCAAAATTTTCTCCAAAAATAAATTAATTTGGTCAATGGTCAAATTTTTTTTAATATAATCTGGGGTCCAATGATATTCAGAGCATAGAATATCAAAGATATCTCCCCAATCTATTTGCTCTTGCTCTTCAATTTCACTTGAGGAGCAAGAGCTATAAGTTTTTTTATTAAAAAATCCCATTTATTCTGTTTGATAAGAACTTCAAAAATTTCTATTATCTGAGGTAATGTCAAATTCTTTTCAATAAATTCAGCAT
>JAMWCO010000038.1 GCA_023818785.1 Candidatus Omnitrophota bacterium | reverse complement strand
TATAGAAGAAAAAATAAAAGAATTTATAAATTAAAGAGGGAAAAAGATGGAAGAAAATAAGATTTATTTGTCAGAAAAAGAGATGCCAAAAGTATGGTATAATATCTTACCTGATTTACCAGAACCACTTCCACCAGTTATCAATCCTAAAACAAGACAACCTGTAAAACCAGAAGATTTAGCACCAATTTTTCCTATGTCTCTTATTATGCAAGAATTCTCATCTGAAAGATGGATTGAAATTCCTGATGAAATTATAAGAGCATATAAAATTTATAGACCAACACCTTTACATAGAGCAAGAAATTTTGAGAAAGCATTAAAAACAAAAGCCAGAATTTATTTTAAAAATGAATCATTCTCCCCTCCTGGTTCCCACAAACCAAATACGGCAATTGCTCAAGCATATTATAATAAAATAGAGGGTGTAAAAAGATTAACAACAGAAACAGGTGCAGGTCAATGGGGGAGTGCTCTTGCTTTTGCATGTAAAATTTTTGACCTTGAATGTGTAATCTTTATGGTTAAGGTTTCATATCATCAAAAACCATATAGAAAATTACTTGCTCAATCCTGGGGAGCAACTATATATCCTTCTCCCTCTGATAAAACAGAATTTGGTAGAAAGGTTCTTTCTCATGACCCAAATTCTCCTGGTAGTTTAGGAATAGCAATATCAGAAGCAATAGAAACTGCAGTTAAAGGAGAAGATACTAAATATTCTCTTGGAAGTGTTTTAAATCATGTTCTCCTTCACCAGACAATTGTAGGACTTGAAACAAAAAAGCAACTTGAGTTAATTGGAGAAAAACCAGATATTTTAATTGGATGTGTTGGTGGTGGAAGTAATTTCGGAGGTTTTATAATTCCATTTGTTCCAGATAAAATAAAAGGTAAAAGTATAAGGTTTGTTGCAGTAGAACCGAAAGCGTGTCCTACATTGACTAAAGGACTTTATAGATATGACTTTGGAGATACTGCATGTACAACCCCTTTACTTAAAATGTATACTCTTGGACACAGTTTTGTTCCACCTGGGATTCATGCAGGTGGTTTGAGATATCATGGAGATGCTCCTCTTTTATGTCATTTTGTTAAACTTGGACTTGTAGAAGCAATTTCATATTATCAAAAAGAATGTTTCCAGGCAGGTCTTCTTTTTGCACAGACAGAAGGATTTTTACCTGCACCTGAAACAACACATGCAATAAAAGCAGTAATTGATGAAGCAAAAGATGCTCCAGAAGGAAAGGTAATTGTATATAATCATTCTGGACATGGTTATTTTGATTTATCTGCGTATGAGGCATATCTTGAAGGAAAACTTGAAGATTTTGAATATCCAGAAGAAAAAATAAAAGAAGCATTAAAAGATTTACCCGAAATTAATGGTTGAAATAAAAATCTGTGGTTTTAAAAGAAAAAAAGATATTGTTGATGCAATAAATCTTGGGATTAGATGGATTGGATTAAATTTTTATGAAAAAAGTCCAAGATTTATAGAAGAAAAAGAAGCAAAGATACTTATTGAGAATCTTCCTCCTGATGTTAAAAAAATTGGAGTTTTTGTGAATCCTGAAGAAAAAAAATTATTTGAAATAATAAAAAAAATTAAATTGGATGGAATTCAGTTACATGGTAATGAACCACCTTCTCTACTTGAAAACTTTAAAAAGGTTTTTCCTGAAAAAATTCTTATTAAGGCTATTAGAGTTAGAAAATCTGAAGAAGTTATAAAAAAAATAAAGCATTACAAAATCTCTGATTATTTTTTGCTTGATAGATATGAAGAGGATAATTTTGGGGGAACAGGGAAGATGATAGATGAGAAAGAAATTATAAAAGAGAAATTACCATGGCATAAAATTTTTGTTGCTGGTGGAATATCTTCTGAAAATGTAAAAGAGGTAATTAAAAAATATAGACCTTTTGGAATAGATGTTGCTTCAGGAGTTGAAATTGCTCCAGGAATAAAAGATATAGAAAAAATAAAAAGGTTGATAGAAGAGGTTAAAAATGCTTCCTGATAGAAAAGGTAAATTTGGGATTTTTGGTGGTAGATTTGCTCCAGAAACATTAATAGGACCCCTTGAAGAACTTGAAAGAGAATATAAAAAAATATCTAAAAAAAGAGAATTTAGAGAAAAACTCAATTATTTATTAAAAGAATATGCTGGAAGACCAACTCCTTTATATTTTGCAGAAAGTTTTAGTAAACAGATTGGATTTAAAGTTTATTTAAAAAGAGAAGATTTAGCATTTACAGGTGCTCATAAGATTAATAATACTCTTGGTCAGGTTCTTCTTGCCAAAATGATGGGAAAAACAAGAATAATTGCAGAAACAGGTGCAGGGCAACATGGAGTTGCAACTGCTACTGCTTGTGCTTTATTAAATATGGAATGTGTAGTTTATATGGGAGAAATTGATCTTGAAAGACAGAAATTGAATGTATACAGAATGAACCTACTTGGAGCAAAGGTTGTGCCTGTTAAGAGTGGAAGTAAAACATTAAAAGATGCAATAAATGAAGCGATGAGAGATTGGATAGCGAATTTTAAAACGACTCATTATGTTATTGGTTCTGTAGTAGGTCCTCATCCATATCCTATGATTGTAAGAAATTTTCAGTCAGTAATAGGTAAAGAAACAAAAAAACAGATATTAAAAAAGGAAAAAAAATTACCGGATTATCTTATTGCTTGTGTTGGCGGTGGAAGTAATAGTATAGGTTTATTTTATCCATTTTTTAAATATAAAGAAGTAAAGTTCATAGGAGTTGAAGCAGGAGGGATTGGATTAAATACAGATAAACATGCAGCAACTCTTTCAAAAGGAGAAAAAGGAATATTACATGGAAGTTTTTCATATGTTTTACAGGATAGATACGGACAGATAAAAGTAACTCATTCAGTTTCAGCAGGTCTTGATTATCCAGGTGTTGGCCCAGAGCATTCTTTTTATAAGGAAATAGGAAGGGCTGAATATTTTGCTGTAGATGATAAAACTGCTTTAGAAGGATTTCACATTTTAAGTGAACTTGAAGGTATTATTCCTGCTTTGGAACCAAGTCATGCAATTGGTTGGCTGTTAAAAAATAAAAGAAGGTTTAAAAAAGAGGATATAGTAATTGTTTGTCTCTCAGGAAGAGGAGATAAAGATGTAGTTGAAGTTGCTAAAATAGAAGGGAAATTATGACAGATATTGAAAAAAAATTTAAAGAATTAAAAGAGAAAAAAGAAAAGGCATTGATTTTATACTTTACAGCAGGTTTCCCCTCTTTTAAAGAGTCAATAGAGATAATTAAAAAAAGTGCTGAAAAAGGAACAGATATAATTGAAATTGGGATACCATTCTCTGACCCTATTGCAGATGGACCTATTATTCAATATACATCGGCAAAAGCACTTGAAAATGGAATTAATACTGATAGATGTTTCCAACTTATTCAGATATTAAAAAATGAAGTTAAAATACCATATCTTTTTATGACTTACTTTAATCCTGTATATAAATATGGAATTGAAAAATTTGCTGATAAATGTTTCAAAAGTGGTGTTTCTGGTTTAATAATACCTGATCTACCTTATGAAGAAAGTTTTGAAATAAGGAAAATTTTAAAAGAAAGAAATATAAACTTGATTTATTTTTTAACACCATTTACTTCAGAAAATAGAATGAAAAAAATTATTAAAAAAGCAAATGGTTTTATATATTTTATAAGTGTTGCAGGAGTTACAGGACCAAGAGAAAGTTTATCACAAGAAGCGATTGATATAATAAAAAAAATTAAAAATGAAACAGAAATACCAGTTGTTATTGGATTTGGGATATCAAATAAAGAACAGATAAAACAAATTAAAGAATATGTAGATGGTATAATAATCGGAAGTTTCTTTTTACAAAAGATAATAGATTGCAAAATAAAAGAAATGGAAGAATTGATTATTGAATTTAAAGAAGAATTAAAATGTAAATAATTAAGTTGAAAAATTTGAAATCTAATACTATAATAATAAAGGGAAATTTATGAAAAAAATGTTAAAACTAATAAAAAAAATCATAGTATTCTTCATAATGTTTGGGATAATAGGTGCTGGATGGCTTTTTTATAATAAATATAGGATAGAAAAATTAAAAAGATTAGCAGAAGAAGAAAAAAGAAGGCAAGAAGAAATTGAAAAGGAAAGACAGAGAAAATTGATTGAGGAAAAAAGAAAATTTTTTGATGAATTTGTTAGTGAAATTGAAGTATATTTTAAAGAAAGAAAAGATTATGAAAAAGTTAAAAAACTAATTGAAGAAGCAATTAGAATTGCAAAACAATATAATTTTCCAGTTGATAGAATTGAAAAAATTTTATATCAAATTAAAGTTGATACATATATTTCACAACTGAAAAAACTTGAAAAAGAAAATGAGGACATTTATAAGTATTTTTATGTAAGAAGCGAGGTTCAAAAAATTCCTTCTTTAAAAGAAATTATGGACTTGAAAAATAAAATAATTAAAAAGACATATGAAAATGAATATAAAGTTAAACTCTTAATAGCGAAAAACTTGCTTAAAGAAAATGAGGATATATCCTATAATTATTTTTTAAGTAGAAGATTTTATTCTAACTCTAATAAGTTGAGAAAAAGGGAAGATATTAAGAAAGATAAATTAGAAGAAGAAATTGAGGAATTGCAGAATGATTTGTATTTTGTTTCTGAAAATTTGTATAAGAATACCATCCCATCTTCTATTTATTAAAAATGGATAAAAAAAATATTAATATTGGAGTTATTGGATGTGGAAGAGTTGGCTCAAGTTTCATAAAAAATTTTATTTATAAGAGAAATATAATAAAAGAAAAAACTGGAATTGAAATAAATATTTCAAAGGTTTTTGACAAAGATAAAGAAAAACTTTCTAAATTTGAAAAACTTATTGCTAAAAGTCCAGAAGAAATAGTTTTAAATGAAAATATTGATATTGTAGTAGAATTAATAGGAGGAATAGATGATGCTTATGAATTTATTTCAAAAGCAATAGAAAATAAAAAATCAGTTGTTACTGCAAATAAAGCACTTATATCAAAATATGGAGAAGAAATATTTAAGAAAGCGAGAGAAAAAAAAGTATATATTGGATTTGAAGCAAGTGTTGCAGGTGCTATTCCAATTATAAAATCATTGAGAGAAAGTTTTATAGGAAATAAAATTACAAAAATTGTTGGTATATTAAATGGAACAACAAACTATATACTTTCTGAAATGTATTATAAAGAAATATCTTTTGAAAAAGCACTTATTGAAGCAAAAAGACTTGGTTATGCAGAAGCAAATCCAGAATTGGATATTTCAGGTTATGATACTGCTCACAAAATATTAATTCTTTCCTATATTTCTTTTGGCCATCTTTTTTCAATTGATAAAATTACAGTTGAAGGGATAAATAATATAGAACCAATTGACATCAATTTCGCTAATCAACTTGGATACAGAATTAAACTACTTGGAATAAGTAGAAAAGAAGATAATCATATAGAAATAAGAGTTCACCCTACTCTCCTTCCTAAGTCACATATTTTATCACTTGTTGAAGGAGTTAATAATGCTGTATATGTTGAAGGTGACTTGATTGGGAAATCACTTTTTTATGGCGAAGGAGCAGGAGGAGATGCTGCTGGGAGTTCTGTAATAAGTGATGTTGTTGAGATAAGTAGAAAAATTATTTCAAAAAATTTTATTGAAGAAAATTTTATTCCCAAAAGAGTTTTAAATTTAAAACCATTTGAAGAGATTGAAACAAAATATTATTTTAGATTTACAGCAATTGATAAACCAGGCGTTCTTGCCAAAATATCAAAAATACTTGGGGATAATAATATAAGTATTTTATCTGTAATACAAAAACAGGATAATCCTAAAAAAGCAGTTCCAATAATAATGTTGACACATAAAGCAAAAGAGAAAAATGTAATAAAAGCAATAAACTTAATAAATAAACTTGATGTAATAAAAAACCCGACAGTCATTATTCGTTTAGAACAAGAACTTATGTAAAAAAGAGTATGAAATAGCAGATTGTTTTGAAAGGCAGAATGAAAAACATATTGCTTTAATTACTTATAGAAATTTCATTTTGAATTATCCTTTCAGTAAACTTGCTATAATGTTTTATTTGCATTTGGGAAAATATGTTTTGAAATTGGTTATTCTTTTCTATCAATACAGCGATGTTTATGAAGAAAGCAAATATTACCTTGAAAAGAAACTACCTGAAGTATTTACAAAATTATTCCAGTAAAGAAATAATCAAAGTTTTTATTTCAAAAGGTTTTAATAAAAAAATAATATTTTCCCCTTCTCCTATTTTTTCTCTTATATCCATCCCATCAATAGAACTTTCAAAAAATTCAAATCTCTTTTCAGTTTCAATTTTAACCTTTTGTTTTTTCCCTTCAGGTTCATAGATTCTAATAAGATATATATTTGATTTTATTTTTTTTATTGATGTAATCGGTATATTTTCAGGAGAAATTTTAAAGCAAAAATTTTTATTTTTAAATTTAACACCTGGAATAATAACAGGCGGGTTATTAAAAGAAATTCCATAAAGATAAGGTTTATATTCTTCACTCTCAGGTATAAGAGGTAAAACTCTATATTCAAAATTTAAAACTTGTCCTGAACAAAAACCAGTTTCACTCTTTGCCTTATTCGGTCCCATATCAACTGCTCTAAAAAGAGAAAGCATAATTACACCATTTTTAACTGAATTTCCACAGGTTCCTTTATTTAAAACACATAACCCTTTTTCATTATCGTAGTAATCAATAAAATTATATGAGGGATATTCTCCTTCTTTCTGAAACTCTATACCAAAAGGAATTTCTCTCCTTATCTTTCCTTTTTTAATCGTTGTAGGAAAAGCAACCCTTATTCTATAATTTTTACCCTCCGCAAAAAATTTTATTTTATAATCAATAAAAGGCAATTCATAATAAATAAAGCAAGTTTGAATATATCTCCATAATGTTTTCCAATATTGAATTTTACCTTTTATTTCAATTTTTATCCCAATATCTCCTTTTTCTAATGATATAGATTCAGGAATAAAATTATGCTGGAAAATTGCTTCTTTAAATATTGGAACATTTTCAGGATATGGGTCATCTAAAATTTCAGAAAATCTATTATCTCCAGCAACAGGAGATTGATAATAAACCCAAAAATCTCCCATATCTCTTTGAAAAATAAGTTCTCCAAAATAAGGTTTCTCTTGATTTATAAGTTCTTTACCATTTACTTTTAGATTTGAAATCAATCCAATATCAGAAATTTGAACAATAAAATATTTATTTTTAAATTTAAATGGTAAAGTTTCAATTTTTCTTTCTTTTTTCTTCACTATTTTATACTTCAAATTCTCTCTTGTAAAATGTAACAACTCTTTTTTAAAACCTATCAATGCTCTTCCATTATCATAATTAAAAATTTGTGTTTTTATTCTTTTTTCTTTATCATAAATTTCTATATCTTTATCTTCTGGTATATCAAGTTCAAAAAAGCAAATATCCTTTCTTGAAAAAGAACACTGATTAAAAATTGCAATTGTATTTTTTTCAGGAATTGTCATCTGGTCAATAATAGAAGTAAAAACTTCATCAAAAATTTTTTGTGTATGTTTATAATTCTCCATAACATCAATATAACCTTCATCAAGTATACTGCCACAAATAATATCGTGAAATTGGTTGAAAAGTAAATAGTACTCAAGATTATCAATTTTCCCTCCTAATTTTATATTCTCTTTCTCTGTTTCCATTTCCAAAATACTTTCTAAAAGTTCCAATAAATAAATTTGATTTTCTAATTTTCTATTACTCTGTTTAATCTCTATTCTACTGGTGTATGTTCCATTAAACATTGGATTAAAATCATAATTAAAAATAGGAAGTTTCTTTTCTTTTAATTCTTCAAAATATTCACTTGTAGTTGCAAAAAAAATTTTCTCCGCTTTTTGTCTATTCCATTCTTCAATAATCTCTATTATTTTAAAATCTGGCATTATAAAATCTCCTCCATTAGGAAGTAAAATTAAATCACAACTTTTAAACTTTTTCAGAATTTCTATATGCTTTTCTATCTCTTCAAAATAATCCTCTATATTTTTTTTATTTGTTACAAAAAATCCAAAATATCCTGTAGCCATCCAAACTGTAGGTATCTCTGTCTTATCAATGCCTTCCCAGTAAAATTGTAGAGAAGGAGATATCTCTTTAATCATACCTCTTGAAAAAGCATATCCAATATATCCTGCTTTTTTTAAAATTTGTGGAATTTGTCTATGGTGTCCCCAACAGTCGGAAATCCATGCAACTTTTGGTTGAATATTAAACTTTTTTAAAATTTCTTTACCTCTTTTTATCTGTCTAATTAATGATTCACCAGAAATTAAATTCATATCTGGCATAACAAAAAAACCAGGTGAAAATTCAATTCTATTTTGTTTTATCAAATCATAAAGTTCTTGGCGATATTGTGGCTCTCTTTTCCAGAATTCTTCAAGCAAAATTGTCTGTTCTATAAGAAATTTATATTTTTTTTCAATTTTCAAAATTTCAATCGCTTTTTTAATAATACAAAATGATTTCTCAAGATAATTTTCATATGTATCTTGATATATTGTGTCATAGTGAAAATGAGGAATTAAAAAAATTTTTATATTTTCCTTCAATTTAAACCTCCTTATATAAGGATTTTACTTATTTAATTAAAAATAGTTTTTCTCGGCATCGCTATTAACTTTTTAAAAATATAAATCTTAAAATGAATGCAAGTGCGACAATTATAACTATAGGATTTAATTCTTTATATCTTCCTGAAAAAAGTTTTAAAAAGAAATATGAAACAAAACCAAATGCAATTCCCTCACCTATATTGTATGTAAATGGAATGCCAATAAATGATAAAAATGCAGGTATTGATTCTGTTGGGTCTTCCCATTTTATTTTTTTTATTGTAGGAATAATTAAACTTCCAACAATTATTAAGGCAGGTGCTGTAACTGGATAAAGTGTTATTCCAGAAATATTTTGAATTCCTGTTCCAATCATTTTTACAAATGGATAAAAGAAAATAGAAAGTAAAAATAGAATTGCGGTAATTACTGATGCAAAACCAGTTTTACCTCCTACAGATATCCCAGATGCACTTTCTATGTAACTTGTAACTGTACTTGTTCCGAGAATTGCTCCTACTACTGTCCCTATTGCATCTGAAAGTAAAACTCTTTCTACCTTTGGGAATTTCCCATCTTTTATAAATCCACCTGCTTCTCCTACTCCTATTGCTGTTCCAACAGTATCAAACAAGTCCATAAAAAGAAATACAAAAATAACTGTAAAAATTCCACTTTTTAAAGCACCTATTAAATCAAGTTTTAAAAATGTTGGAGAAATTGATGGAACTTTTCCGACAATTCCTTCATATTTAATAACTCCTATAAATATTCCAATTATTGCTGTTATAATCATACCTATAAGGATATTCCCTTTAATACGCCATGCCATCAAAGTTGCAATTATAATTAAACCAATTATTGATAAAATTACTTCCTTCTGGTATAAATTGCCTATGGTTAAAACTACTCCACCCTTTTGAACAATACCACTTTGAATTAGTCCAATGAATGTAATAAAAAGACCAATACCTCCTGCTATTCCTGCCTGTAAAGATGAAGGAACTCCTTCTACAAGTTTCTCTCTTACTCTCCAGATTGAAAGAATTATAAATAAAACACCTGAAATAAAAACTGCTCCAAGAACTTTTTGCCAGACAATTCCCATTCCAAGTATAACAGTAAAAACAAAATAAAAATTTTCTCCCATTCCAGGAGCAAGAGCAATCGGATAATTGGCATAAAGACCCATAATCAAAGTTGCTATTGCTGAAGAAAGACATGTTGCTACCATAACTGCTCCAAAATCCATTCCTCCTTGAGACAAAACAGCAGGCTGAACAAAAATTATATAAGCCATAGTAATAAATGTTGTAATTCCTGCTAATACTTCTGTTTTTATATCTGTATCTCTTTCCTTAAATTTAAAATATTTTGATAACATTTTATCTTCAGATTACCATTTTTCCCAATGTAAAACTTCTTTTAATTCTCTTTTTTTTGGTTTTGGCTCTTCATCTGGATAACCAATTGAAATTAAACTTATTAATTTATAACCAATAGGAACTCCTAAAATTTCCCTAATTTTCTCTGCATATCCCTTTTTATCGCCTGCTACCCAGCAACTTCCCAAACCAAATGCTTTTGCAGCAAGTAGAATATAAGTTGTAGCAGATGAACCATCTTCAAGATAATATTTTGTATCCTTACAAAAAACAGCAACACAAACAGGAGCATCCTTTATAAATTTTCCATAATCAGTTATTTCTGCAATTTTTTCCCTCATTTTTTTATCTGTAATAACTATAAACTCCCATGGTTGAATATTTATAGCAGTTGGAGCAAATCTTGCACAATCAATAATCTCTTCGATAATATTTTTTGGAACTTCTTTTTTTTGATACTTTCTTATACTTCTTCTTTCTTTCAATATTTTTATAGTTTCCATTTTGCTCCCTCCTTCTAATGTAAAATAAATTTTGCCTATTTTCAATTTTTCTCATTCTATTTTCCAAAACATATTAATTTCTTTTTGATAATTTTCAATTACCCATTTTATTGCTCTCGGTTCTAAATATCTTCTTATATTCTCTGCAATTGACAGAACTAAATTTCTTTTTTTCACTTCTTCAACAAGTTTTTTCCCAATTTTTAAAGTCAATGCAAGTGGTTTTTCTATCATAATATGATAATTGTTTTTAAGTAATTCAATCCCAACTATATGATGCAAAAAATGAGGGAGACATAATACAAATCCATCACATATCTTTTTTGAAATAACCTTTTCAAAATCAGAAAAAATTACTGGCTCATTTTTCTGAAATTGCATAATTAAATTCTTCTTTTCTTTTGCATTTTCTTTATTTTCATCACA
>JAMWCO010000037.1 GCA_023818785.1 Candidatus Omnitrophota bacterium | reverse complement strand
ACAGATAGAAGCACATGTGTTTTACTTGGAGATGGTGCAGGAGCAGCAGTTGTTTCATTTACAGAAGAAGAAGGAATTATTGAAAGTTTTTTATCTTCAGATGGAAATTATGGAGACTTATTATATATACCTGCTGGTGGTTCTTTAAATCAATCTTCTTTTAAAACAATAGAAAATAGAGAAAATTTTATGAAGATGGAGGGTTCTACTCTATTTAAAATAGCAATATTATCAATGAGTGAAGCAGTTGAAAAAATTTTAAAAAAAAGTAATGTTAAAAAAGAGGATATATCAATTATTATTCCTCATCAAGCAAATTTAAGAATTATAGCAGGAGTAGCAAAAAATCTTAATATACCTATTGAAAAGTTTTTTATAAATATAGAAAAATATGGAAATATGTCTGCTGCCTGTGTTCCTATTGCACTTGATGAAGCAGTAAAAGAGGGGAAAATAAAAAAAGGAGATTTAATAATTCTTGTTGCTTTTGGAGCAGGACTTACATGGGCAGCAAATTTGATAAGGTGGATAAAATGAAATTAGGAATTGTCTTTCCAGGGCAGGCGTCTCAATATGTTGGGATGGGCAAAGAAATAATTGAAGAAAGTAAAAAATATATTGAAATTCTTGAAATAGGAGAAAAAATAACGAATTTGTCTTTAATAGAAAAAATATTTAATGGGCCTATGGAAGAATTAACAAGGACTTTATATTGTCAACCCGCAGTATTTGGAGTGAGTCTGATTTGCTGGAAATATTTTATAGAAAAAACTCAAATATTACCTTATTGTATATCTGGTCATAGTTTAGGAGAATATACTGCTTTATGTGTAAGTGAAGTATTTTCAATAGAAGAAGGATTTTATCTTGTTAAAAGGAGAGCCCAAATTATGGATGAAATTTCAAAAAAAGTTGATGGAACTTTACTTGCAATAATTGGTTTACCTATTAAAGATATTGATAAAATAATTAAAAGTTATGATATAGAAATTTCAAATATAAATTCATATAATCAAATAGTTGTTGGAGGGAAAAAGGAAGAATTGGAAAAACTTGCAAATTATTTGAAAGAAAAAAGAATAAAAAATATTTTTTTAAAAGTAAGTGGACCTTTTCATACAAAATATATGAAAGAAGCAGCAGATATATTTAAAAAAGAAATTGAAAAGATAGATTTTAAAGACCCTAAGTTCCCTATATATATGAATTTTTCTGGTAAAAAAAGTATGAACAAAGAGGAAATAAAGGAAGGAATATTAAAACAATTTTATTTACCTGTCAAATGGGTTGAAATAATTGAAAATATGATTAAAGATGGAGTTGCTTGTTTTGTTGAAGTAGGACCTAAAAATGTATTGAAAAAATTAATAGAATCTATTAATCCTCTTATTCCATCTTTCAGTATTGAAAACCAAAAAACATTTATGGATTTTTACTCCTTTTTTAAAGGGGGACAAAATGTTTAAAGATAAAGTTGTTGTAATTACAGGTGCATTTGGTGGAATAGGTAAGGCTATTTCAAGAAAATTTGGACAAGATAAAGCAAAACTTGTTTTGTGGGATATATTTATTGATGAAATATTTGATAAAGAATTGAATGAAATTGGAATTGAAACAATTGCAAGAAAAATAGATATTACAAAAGAAAAAGAGATAGAAGAAGGGAGTAAGGAAGTTTTAAATAAGTGGAGTAAAATAGATATTTTAATTAATAATGCTGGAATTACAAAAGATAAAATTATTTTCAGAATGAGTGAAAATGATTGGGATGATGTTTTAAATGTTAACTTGAAAGGTGCATTCTTATGTAGTAAAATAATAGGTCAAATTATGTATAAACAAAAAAATGGAAAAATAGTAAATATAGCATCAATAATAGGAGAAATTGGAAATATTGGACAGGCAAATTATTCTTCTTCAAAAGCAGGACTTATTGCTTTAACAAAAACATGTGCAAAAGAATTTGCACGAGGTGGTATAAATGTAAATGGAGTAGCACCAGGATATATAATGACAAAAATGACTGAAAATTTACCACAAAAAATAAAAGAAGAAATCTTAAAATCAATACCACTTGGAAGATTTGGAAAACCAGAAGAAGTAGCAGAATTGGTTTATTTTTTAGCATCAGAAAAAGCAAATTATATAACAGGACAAATTTTTAGAATAGATGGTGGACTTGTAATGTAAGAAAGGAGGGTTTATGACAAGAGAAGAAATTGCAAAAATTGTAAAAGATATTATAGTAGAAAAATTAGGGGTAAAAGTTTCAGAAGTAACAGAAGAGGCAGCATTTGTTGAAGACCTTGGAGCAGATTCTCTTGATACTGTTGAACTTGTTATGGATTTTGAAGAAAAGTTTGGACTTGAAATACCAGATGAAGATGCAGAAAAAATTAAAACAGTTAAAGATGCAATTGATTATATAGAAAAAAAGAAGGCACAATGAGAAAAGTTGTAGTAACTGGAATAGGATTGGTTACTCCTATTGGTAATGATGTAAAAACAAGTTGGGAAAATTTAATAAATGGAGTTAGTGGGATTGATAAAATTACTTCCTTTGATGCTTCTATGTATGATACAAAGATAGCAGCAGAGGTTAAAAATTTTAATCTTGAAAATCTTCATCCGAAAGAAAAAAAGAAGATGGATTTATTTGTTCAGTTTGCTATTAAAGCAACAGAAGAAGCGATAAAAGATAGTGGTATTGAATTTAGCGAGAATGAAAAAGAAAAAGTTGGGGTTATAATAGGTGCAGGTATTGGTGGATTAAGAATTATAGAGCAACAGCATAAAATTCTTATTGAAAATGGACCAAATAGAGTTTCTCCTTTCCTTATTCCTATGCTTATTCCAGACATTGCTTCAGGACAGATTGCGATTTATTATGGTTTTAAAGGAATTAATTTCTGCACTGTGAGTGCCTGTGCATCAGGTGCTCATGCTCTTGCTATCGCTTTAAATTTAATAAGAAGCGGAATAACAGATATAATTATTGCTGGAGGGACAGAATCATGTATAACACCATTAGGAGTTGCTGGTTTTTGTTCTATGAAAGCACTCTCAACAAGAAATGACCAACCAAAAAAAGCATCAAGACCATTTGATAAAGAAAGAGATGGTTTTGTAATGGGAGAAGGAGCAGGAGTAGTTGTTCTTGAATCATTTGAGCATGCTAAAAAAAGAGGTGCAAAAATATACTGTGAATTTATAGGAGCAGGTATGAGTTGTGATGCTTATCATATAACTGCACCTGCCCCTGATGGTTTTGGTGCTTATCTTTCAATGAATTATGCTTTAAATGATGCAAAAATAAATCCAGAAGAAGTTGATTATATAAATGCTCATGGAACAAGTACTCAATTAAATGATAAAAGTGAAACTATAGCAATTAAAAAATTATTTAAAGAAAATGCATATAAAATACCTGTAAGTTCAATAAAATCAATGATAGGTCATCTTCTTGGAGCAGCAGGAGCAGTGGAGTTTATTTCAACTTGTCTTACAATTAAAACAGGTATAATTCCTCCAACAATAAACTATGAATATCCAGACCCTGATTGTGACCTTGATTATGTTCCAAATATAGCGAGAGAAAAAGATATTAAAGTTGCAATTTCTAATTCTTTTGGTTTTGGTGGACATAATGTAAGTTTGGTTTTAAAAAAGATTTAAATTTGGAGGAAAAGATGGAATATTTTTTGACAGAAGAACAGAAAATGATTAAAGAAACAGCAAGAAAAATAGCAGAAGAGAAAATAAAACCAAAAAGAGCAGAATATGATGAAAATGAGACATTCCCTTGGGATATAGTAGAAGAATTAGCAAAAGCAGACCTTTTTGGTGTTTTTGTCCCTTCTGAATATGGTGGTCTTGGATATGGAGTGTTTGAATTATGTCTTGTTATTGAAGAATTAAGCAGGGTTTGTGGGGGTATTGCTCTTTCTTATGCAGGAACTGCTCTTGGTGCTTTCCCAATAATATTATTTGGAAATGAAGAACAGAAAA
Organism: Candidatus Omnitrophota bacterium; assembly: GCA_023818785.1. GTDB lineage: Bacteria > Ratteibacteria > UBA8468 > B48-G9 > JAFGKM01 > JAMWDI01. The sequence goes on along the minus strand of JAMWCO010000037.1, from coordinate 7,081 downwards.
AAAAATATTTATCTCCAATAGCAAGAGGGGAAAAACTTGCTGCATTTGCTGTAACAGAACCTGAAGCAGGAAGTGATATAACAAACTTAAATACAACTGCAAAAAAAGAAGGCGATTGGTATATTTTAAATGGGACAAAACAATGGATAACAAATGGAGGAGAAGCAGAAATTTATGTTGTAATTGCTTCAACTGATAAAACAAAAGGACCAAGAGGAGCAACTGCATTTATTCTTGAAAAGGGGATGGATGGTTTTAATTTTGGGAAGAAAGAAAAAAAACTTGGCATAAGAGCATCTGCTACGAGAGAACTTATTTTTGAAAACTGTAAAGTTCCAAAAGAAAATGTTCTTGGAAGAGAAGGAATGGGATTTTTAATAACAATTAAAAATTTTGATACAAGTAGACCTGGAGTTGCGGCACAGGCACTTGGAATAGCACAAGGAGCCTTTGAGGAAGCATTAAAATATGCTCATACAAGAAAACAATTTGGGCAAACGATAATCTCTTTTCAGGCAGTAAGTCACATCCTTGCTGATATGGCAACACAAATAGAAGCAGCAAGATCTTTAATTTATCAGACAGCAAAGATGATAGACAGTGGAATAAAGGAATTTTCAAAAGAATCTGCAATGTGTAAACTTTTTGCTTCAGATGTTGCAATGAAAGTTACAACAGATGCAATTCAAATATTTGGTGGTTATGGATATATGAAAGATTATCCAGTTGAAAAAATGTTCAGAGACGCAAAAATAACACAGATATATGAAGGAACAAACCAAATTCAAAGAAATATAATTGCCCTTGAACTAATAAAAGAACTTACAAAAAAATAACCTTAGTTATTTTTAAAAGTGAAAGAAATAAAATATGAAAGTGAAGAAAAATTAAGAGTAGATAAATTTTTAAAAGAAATTATAAAAATATCAAGGGAGAGAATAAAAAAACTTATAAAAGAAGGGAAGATTCTTATAAATAATGTGAAAGTTGAGCCATCATATCTTTTAAATAAAAATGATATAATAAAAATTTTTGAAGAGGAGATAGAAAAAGAAGAGATAATTAAACCAGAAAAGGGTGAAATTAATATAATTTATGAAGATGAAGATATAATTGTAGTAAATAAAGAATCAGGAATTTTAACCCATCCTACTCCTAATATTAAAACAGGCACTCTAATAAATTTCCTTTTAAATCATACAAAACTTTCAAATATAGGAGCACCTTATAGACCAGGAGTAGTTCATCGTCTTGATAAAGGAACAAGTGGAGTAATTGTTTTTGCTAAAAATGATTTTTCATATTGGTCTTTGATTGAACAATTTAAAAATAGAATAGTTAAAAAAGAATATTATGCGATAGTAAGAGGGAAATTCTCTGAAAAGAAAAAATTTGTTGAATTTAAAATTTTGCCAGACAAAGAAAATCCAACTAAAATGAAAATCCATTTTTTAAAAGGGAAAGATGCTTTAACTGAAATAGAAGTAGAAAAATATATAAATGATTTTACTCTTCTTAAAATAAAACCAATGACAGGAAGAACTCATCAAATTCGCCTAACTTTATCTTATCTTGGATACCCTATTTTAGGTGATGAAAGATATGGAGAAAAAACGGAAATAATAAAAAGAATAGCACTTCATTCTTATAAACTTTCTTTTATTCATCCAAAAAATAAAAATAGAATAGAATTTATTGCAGAATTACCAAAAGATTTTTTATTATTTTTGAAAAATTTTTAAAAAGATATATCAAAAATCATCATTAAAATAAAACCCAAAATAAAAACAATAGTTGACAAATCAATATTGCCTGCTTTTTGTATTTCGGGTATAACTTCTTCTATAACTACATAAATCATCGCACCTGCAGCAAAAGATAATGCATATGGTAAAATCTTTGAAAAGTAAGAAATGAGAAAAGCACCTATCCAAGCAAAAATCGGCTCAACAAAACCTGACAATTGTCCAATAAAAAAACTTTTAAATTTACTCATTCTCAAACTGGATAGAGGCATACTTACTGCAAGACCTTCTGGAAAATTTTGAATTCCTATACCAAGTGTAAGAGTTATTGAATTTAGAAAATTATCAAAATTTTTATTATATTTTAATGAACCGAAAGAAACACCAACTGCAAGTCCCTCTGGGATATTATGCAAAGTTATTGCGAAAACAAGTAAAAAATAAAGTGGAATTTCTTTTTTTATCCCTTCTCTTTCATATATTTTTGAATTTGGATGTAAATGCGGAATTATCTTATCAATGATAAATAAAAATAAACTACCAAATAAAAAACCAAAAGATACAGGAAACCACAAAGAAACAGGTAAATTTTTTGAATATTCAATTGATGGAAGTATTAAGGAGAAAAAACTTGCAGAAAGCATAATCCCTCCAGCAAAACCAAGCATACAATCAAAAATTTTTCTATTTTGACTTTTATTAAAAAAGACAGTTAAAGAACCAATTAAAGTAATAAACCAAGTAAAAATCCCTGCTAAAAAAGCCTGTAGGATAGGATTCAAATTGTAAAGTTTTAAAATCATCTTATAAATTCATCCAGTTCCAAACTTTACTTTCTTCTTTTTGAAACCAGTCACCCGTTTCTGAAAGATATGAATATACATTTATAACTGCTTCAATATGTTGTTTTTCCTGCTCCATTAAAAATTTATATATTTTTTTTTCTTCATTAGTTTCTGCTAAACTAAAAAGTTTTTCATATTGAACATAACTCTTTTTTTCTAAATTAAGGGATATTTCATAACCCTGTAATTGATTTTCTATTTTTGATTTTTCTTTTAATTCATAGAAAAAATTTTTTATTTCTTCTTCAACACTTCTTTCCTTATTTATTTTATATTTATTTGATAAAATAAAACTTTCAAGTGCGATAAGATGGTCTATTTCCTGTTTTGCAAGTGTATAAAAAAGTTTCTTTGTGAGTAAATTATCTGCTTTCATACCAAGTTCAATATAAAAATTAGCGCCCTCTTTTTCAAGTTCTTTAGCAAATTTAATTCCATTTTCCATAAATCACCTCCTATTAAATTTCACTTATACTTGTATCTGGACCATTTTCTACTTTTACAAATAACCTTACCCCTTTTTCAATAACCTCAATTTTTTCAAAATTAAAATCATCTGGCAAAATTCTTATATGGGCTATATTTTCTCTTGGTATCAGTATAATCCTTTTCTCTTTATCTATATCTACTGGTTTTACCTGTCCTTTAGTAACTACAATACCTTTACCATCAATCATTATCCAGTTTTCTGTAAATTTCAATACTTTACCAATAAAAACCCAAGATTTTTGTTCATGAAAATACTTCTTAAATCTTATTTTTACAATCTTCCCTTCTATCATTTTTCCTCCTTACTAATAAAAGGGTCTATTTTTTCCTTTTAACATAATAAAAATGGTTAACACTACTTTCTGCTATCTGGCTTCTTGTAGAATTTTCTTTACATAAAAATAATATTTTTTTCATTTTTCTTCAAAATGATGTTTTATTATTTTCCCTTCTATCATAAATATTACATCTTCACTTATATTTGTTGAAAGGTCTGCTATTCTTTCAAAATTTTGTGCAATCCTAATAATATGTAACGCCCTTTCAATTGTTGTATAATCAGATATCATATAATCTATCAATTCTTTTGTAATTCGGTCTTTCAAATCATCTACAATATCATCTCTTTTACAAACATCTCTCGCTAAATTTGAATTTTCCTCTATAAATGAGTTAATACTATCTTTTATCATTTTTATTGATTCTTCTGCCATTTTTGGAATATCAATTAATGGTTTTACTTCAGGCCTTTCTATCAAAAACAAACTACTCTCACATATATTTACAGCATGGTCCCCTACTCTTTCAAGGTCATTGTTTATTTTTAATGTCATTAAAATAATTCTTAAATTCTTTGCCTTTGGTTCATACTGTGCAATTATTTCTGCGCATAATTCATCAATCTCTATCTCAAATTTATTTGCTCTCGGTTCTAATTTTTCAATTACTTCTTTCAAATTTCCCTCATTTTTATTGATAAGACCCATAATACTTTTATCTATCATCTCTTCTATAAGGAGACAAAACTCTATTATTTTTTGTTTCAATAATTTTATTTTTTCTTCAATCATATTTACTCCTTTGTTAACCAAATTTACCACTTAAGTATTCTTCTGTTTTTGGATTTTCAGGTGTAGTAAATATCTTTTCACTCTTTCCATATTCAACAAGTTCTCCAAGATATAAAAAAGCAACATAATCAGCAATTCTTGATGCTTGAGAGATATTATGAGTAACTATAATTATTGTTACAGTATCTTTTAATTGTTCAAGTAAATTCTCTATTTCAACAGTTGATTTAGGGTCAAGAGAAGAAGTTGGTTCATCAAAAAGAATAATTTCAGGATTTAAAGCAAGAACACGTGCTATACATAATCTCTGTTGTTGTCCTCCTGAAAGTTGTGTTCCTTTTAAATGTAATTTATTTTTAACTTCTTCCCATAAAACAACCTTTTTAAGTGTTTCCTCTACTATTTTATCTTTTTCTTCTCTTTTTAATTTTATCCCATTTATTATATATCCTGCAAGAACATTATCATAAACTGTTAGATGTGGGAAAGGATTTGGTTTTTGAAAAACCATGCCTATTCTTCTTCTTAATAAAACAGGATTCATTTCAAAAATATCCTCTCCGTCTAAATAAATGTTACCTTTATGAAAGGCCTCTCTGTTTAACTCATGCATTCTATTTATACATCTTATCAATGTTGTTTTACCACACCCAGAAGGACCCATAATAGCAGTAATTTTATTTTTTAAAATGGAGAGATTAATATCCTTTATAACAGTTAGGCCACTATAACCTGCTGAAAAGTTTTCAATTTTTAAAATTTCACTTTCCATCTTTTCAATCTAAATTTACTTATAAAATTTAATATGAAAATAAATAAAATTAAAACTAATGAACATCCCCATGCTTTCCTATGCCAATTCTCATAAGGGCTCATAGTATAAGTAAAAATCAAATGAGGCAAAGAACTTACTGGTTTTAAAATATTAAAATTTAAAAATGGATTCCCAAAGGCAGTAAACAATAAAGGAGCAGTCTCTCCTGCAATTCTGCCAAAACCAACAAGAATACCTGATAGAATACCATTTATTGCACAAGGTAAAAGAACTTTTATTACACTTCTTGGATATGTTGCTCCAAGAGCAAGTGAAGATTCAATCAAAGAAAAAGGTATCATTTCAAATGTTTCTTTTGTAGTTTTTATAATAATAGGTAAAAAGATTAAAGATAGGGCAAATGCTCCTGAAATTGCAGAAAAATGTTCCATTTTTTTTACTATCCACAAATAAATCACAATGCCTATAACTATTGATGGTATCCCTTGAAGGACATCAATTAATATATTACAAAACCATCCTATTTTTTCATATCTAAACTCATAAAGAAAAATACCCAGGAAAATACCAAGTGGAATTGATATCAAAGAAGAAAAAAATAAAAGCAACATTGTGCCTACAATTGCATTTAAAATACCCCCTCCTATCTCTCCTGGAGGTTTTGGTAAAGAGATAAAAAATTCTAAGTTAATAGAAGTAATACCCTTTTTAAAAATTGTAAAAAAAATGAATAATAAAGGCAAAATTGAAGTTAAAGAACAAAATATCACAAAAAGTTTAAAAATCCTATCTTTTAGAACTTTCATAGACTTACTCTCATTTTTTTGATTATAAAATTGGCTATAAAATTTACAATAAGTGTAATTATAAATAAAATGAATGCCAATTCTATTAATACAGAGATATGGATATTTTCAACTGCTTCCAAAAATTCATTGGCTATTAAAGAAGATATTGTATTTGCAGGATGGAAAATATTAAAAGTCAAAAAATTTGAATTCCCTATCACCATTGTTACTGCCATTGTTTCTCCAATTGCTCTTCCAAAAGAAAGTAAAAAACCTGCAAAGATACCACTTTTTGCATAAGGAAATACAACTTTTCTTATAACCTCATAATGAGTTGCTCCAAAAGAAAATCCAGCCTCTTTCAAATCATAAGGAACAAGTTTAATTACTTCTTTTCCAACTGAAGTAGCATAAGGGATAATCATTATTGAAAGAACTAATGATGCAGTTAAAATACTAACTCCTGTGGGTGGTAAAGAAAGTTTTATTTGGATATTTCTAACAATTGGCGCAAGATAAAAAAGAGCCCATAGACCAAAAATAACAGATGGAATAACTGCAAGAATTTCTACAAATATTTCAAATATTTTAGAAAAAAATCTATCTCTGTAATATTCACTGATAAATAAAGAAAGGGATAAAGAAAATGGAATAGATATTATTAAAGAAACCACTGATGTTAATAATGTTCCTAATACAAATGGTAAAGCACCAAAATTACCAAAAACAGGGTCCCATGTTTTATTAATTAAAAATTTAAAACCAAACTTTTTAATTGAAGGCATTGAATTTATAAATAGAGTAAAAAAAATGGATAGGAGTAGTCCTACTATAAGGACTCCTCCTGTAGCAATTATTCTTTTATAAATTTTTTCTGAAATCATTTGAGTAAAATTTTACCATCAAAATGGAGTTTCTTCAACAATTTTTCTGCATTTTTAACTGCTTGAATTCCAAGAGGGGCATAACTAAGTGGTTCTGTATATTTCTGCCCTTGATGTGTCATCCACCATAATAAATCTGCAACTTTTTTTGCTTTTTCATAAGTCATTTTTTCATTTGATTTTTTTAAGTTTTTGTAAACCAATATATATGTAAAAGAAGAAATTGGGTATCCATCTTTATTCTCTGTATCTGTAATACTAATCCTCATATCCTCTGGTAATTTAACATTTGATGCTAAAGTAATTGATTCAACAGTAGGTTTAACAAATTTGCCAGATCTATTTTGAATTATTCCAACAGGTAAATTATTTTGTAAAGCATAAGTCAATTCAACATATCCAATAGCACCTGGTATCTGTCTAACAAGTCCTGAAACACCTTCATTACCTTTACCACCAAGACCAATTGGCCAGTTTACACTTGT
>JAMWCO010000036.1 GCA_023818785.1 Candidatus Omnitrophota bacterium | reverse complement strand
TTTATGAGAATAGCCAGGTGTATGAGAATGCCTGCGTCTATGGGAAGGCTCGGCTCTACGGGAATGCCTGCGTGTATGGTGATGCCCAGGTCTATGAGAATGCTCAGGTATTTGATGATGCCCAGGTCTATGGGAATGCCCAGGTCTTTGGGGATGCCTGGGTTTATAGAAATGCTCAAGTGGGGGGTGATGAAATTAAGAGTTATCAACAGATAAAAACTATCACTTTCTCAAAACATACAATAACTCTATCCCCGAATTTTATTTTTGTCGGGTGCTTGAAATGGAAAATCTCTGAACTGGATAAAATCAAATACGATGAAGTGAAAGAATATATTACTGAATCACAATTTTTTCAACTGAAAAAAATAGTCAAATTATTGGCAAAAATCTAATATTTAATTAAAAAGGAGGTGAAAAATGGAAAAAGGACTAACAAATCAAAAACTTATAAGCGAATTACTGCCTTTGTTGAAAGAAAGAATAAAAACAATCCCACCTTTAATTGACAAAGATTATTATAACCATCCATGTTATTATACTCGTGATGAACAGGGCCGGGCAATAAGGTATACTTCCTACGGAAAGGAAGATATAATTGTTGAAGTCACAAAGTCTTTAGAAGGAAGATATAGCACGGCTACTTGCTCGGCGTTGCTGAAAAAAGGAAATATAAAAGGATATTTTTTCGCAAAAGAACTCAAAGGATTAGGAAATGGTTTTTATGCTATGTTGAACGAAAAAGGAAAAATCATAAAAAGTGAATGGGATTAAATTAATGTGTATATTATCTCTATAACAAAATTTAAAAAAATAAAATAATAAAAATGAGGTGAAAAATACACGAATAAAAATAATGAAAAAAGGAGGTGAATAATGAGAACAATAGGAAAGAAATTTAAAAAGTTGGTGAAAAAAGAAGTCATAAAAGCACTAAAAAGAAGGGATGCAGAAAGACCTGACGATCTTTTGCGTTATATGGGTATTAAAGAAGAGATTATACATAATTTACCTGACGAAATATGGAATACGTGGGAAGGAGCGTATGACGAAGTGATGAGAATTATTGAAGAGACCGACGTAATTTAAAAAAATAATAAAAAGGAGGTGAAAAATGGAAGAAATAATTAGAACAAAAAAGGTTTTCAATGCCCGTATTGTAAAGGATTTTTAGGGGAAGGAAGTTTAAAATATTCTCAAAAAGGGAGATAAGAGACAATAAACACTATCTTAAATTTGGGTTAGATGAAAAATATTAAAAAATTTAAAAAAAGCCTTTACAAAACTAAAATTTTGTGTTATAATATATACTACAATGAAAAAAGGTGGCAATAATAAAAAATTTAAATTTGCCCCATTAAGTAGCCTGCTACCTATTTTTCAGAAAAATAGGTTGCCCACAACGGTTGAAAACAACCGTTCAGGTGAAAAATGGGGCTTTTATTATTATTATCTTAAATGAATAATTACAAACCCCATTTATCCCCTTCAAGTATCAATATGTATTTAAGATGCCCCGCTCAATATTATTTTAGATATGTGGAAAATTTAAAAATGCCTCCCGGTCTAGCTTTAACTTTTGGAAAATCTATCGATAGTGGTTTAAATTTAAATTACAATCAAAAGAAAGAGACTTTTAAAGACTTAAAGGTAGATTTAATGATAGATGCCTATGAGCAGACTTATGATACAGAAATTAAAAATACTTTATTAACAGAAGATGACGATCCTAAAAAAACTCGTGAACAAGGTATTAAACTAATAAAAGAATATCATAAAAATATATCTCCAACTGTCCAGCCACTCCAAGTTCAAGAAAAAATTGAAGTGGATTTTGAAGATTTTGATTATAAATTATTAGTAGTGCCTGACTTAATTACAATAGAAGAAAATATTATTGACAATAAAACTTCCTCGCACTCGCCTCCGCAAGAAAACGGAATTTATCGACCGTCTTCTTTTGAACATTATTTACAATTAGTCGCAGATAATTTTGCTTTTTTATCTAAATATAAAAAAGAAAGTGAAAACTTAAGAATAGATTATTTAGTGAAAACTAAAACTCCAAAAGTTGTTACGGTAAATTTTAAACCTCAAAAAGAAGACAATGTATTTTTTTTAAATATATTAGGAAGAATAGCTGATGCTATCAAAAATAATATATTTTATCCTAATAGAAATTGTATGACCTGCAGTTATAAATTTTGTGGATATGCAAAATTATGTGAAGCGCAGTTTGGAGGAAAAGTTAAAGAAAAATAAAAAGGAGGTGAAAAATGACTGAACAAAAATTAAAAGAAGTAAAAGTTCCTCAAGTAAAAATGGAAGAGGGAACCAGTAGAGAGTTATTGCAACAACAACAACGAGAGGTAGCGAAAGCTTTATGGACAGGAAAACTAACTCCTGCTGAACAAAGTGCGGTAAATTTAATTACGACGATGTATAGTTTAGACCCAATATTAAAGCAAATTGTGGTGTTAGGAGGAAATATTTATATCACTTCCGGCGGGTTAAAAGTAATCGCAAATCGAAATAAAGAAACTGCTATTGATGGAATTCAAGTTATACCTGCTACCGAACAAGAAAGAAAAAATTATGGGTGTATAAATAATGATCCCTCTAAAGATGAATATCAACATCTTTTTAAAGCAATAGTTTATAAAAAAGGATGTTCTCAACCGTTCATAGAATGGGGAGAAGCCGATAAGGGAAATGTTAAACTATTTAATGCAGATTTTAAATCGATTGCGGATATGGCTAAAACTCGTGCCGTAAATCGTGCTTTAAGAAATGCTTATGATATTGCTTTCACTTCTATTGAAGAGATAGGATATCAACCAGAAACAATTATAGATATTACTGCGGAAAATCAAGAAAAACCGGAAAAACCGAAAGAGAAAAAAACTATTACTCCAATAGACATTAAAATTCACGAACTTAAAAAACAACTTAATAATGATACAGAGTATTATACAATTTTAAAAGAACAGTTTGGAATAGAGCATTCTACAGAATTAAATACTCAACAAAAAGCACAGTTTGCCACTTTATTGGCAAAAAAAATAAAGGAGGTGAAAAATGAGTAAAATATCATTTACTAAAGCTGCATTAGAAGAATTAAAAAAGGATAATGATTTAACTTTAAGTCAAATTGCAGAAATACTTAAACCTCAGTTCCCTAAAAAACCGAATATTTTAAGTGGAGTTAAATGGGTCTATAATAAATATAGAAAAGAATTAAATTTAAAAGAAAGATTAAAATAAAATAAAAAAAAATGAATAAATATGATTGTTATTTAGCTGCTCCTTTTTTCACTCCAGAGCAGATTCAAAGATTAGAGTTAATAGAAACAGAACTTAGAAAAAGATTTATAGTCTATTCTCCAAGCAAAGAGTTGTTTCTTACTCCTGGAGAGTTTCATTCTAAAGAAAAAAGACAACAAGTTTTAAAAGCAAATTTTGATGCAATAAAAAATTCCAAATTTGTAGTATGTATTACAGATGATCGCGACTTAGGAAGTTTATTAGAAGCAGGATATGCTATTGCTAAAAGAAAACCCATAATTTATGTAGCTTTAACGTTAGGAGATAAACCATTCAATTTAATGTTAAGTGAAACAGCAACTGCGGTTGCTAAAACTATAGAAGATTTTATAAAAATATTAGATTTAATAAAACGATGTGGAATTAAATCTAAGCATTTAGATTATTATAAATATTCAGGAAAAATAGAATGAAGTCTTTTATAAAATTTATTTTAGGTTCACATAGAAGACTTAATAATATTATTAGATTTAATACAAGAATAAAAACATATAATGAAAGTGTAGCAGCACATTCTTTTTTTGTTGCTTTTTATTCATATATTCTTGCTTTATATTTAAAAATAAATAAATTCGATATTAATATAGAAAAACTTCTTATAAAAGCATTATTGCACGATATTGAAGAATGTATATCTGGTGATATTTTAACTCCTTTCAAAAAACTGATGTCTAAAGAATATGAACAGCTGGGAATTTTATCCGTAAATGAAGTGACTAAAGATTTATATCCATCAATTAGAGAAAAAATAATTAATATTTGGGCTAATTGTAAAAAAGATTTTGAAGGTCAAATTGTAGATTTTTGTGACGATTTATCCGGATATATTTATTGTTTAGAACAAATTAAAACTGGAAATACATATTTTATAGATATTATAAAAGACTATAAAAATAGACTAATTAAGGTATCTCAAAAAAATCCAATTTTAAAAGAAATAGTGAAAGAACTTACTAAAAAAGAAAATATAAAATAAAGGAGGTTTTAATGAAAGAGGAATTGAAAAAAGAACTTAAAAAATTGTGTTTTGAATCTAAAGAAAATAAAACAAATTATTATTCATTAAAAGATATTAAAGTTTCTTTAATAGATTATACAATAAATCCATATAAATCTATGTTTAATATGTCTCTAATGACGTGGGGTAATATAGCGGAAAAATGGAGTTTAGCGTCTCCTCAATTAAGATTTGAAGTTGTAAAAAAAGTTTTAGAGAAAAAAGCATTACCGTTAGCACTGGAAGCTCCTTATTTTGTGTTTTTAATTGAAAATGTATCTCGTGCTTCTTTCGATCAAATTGCTCGTGCAAGAATAGGAGTTGTATTTGCTGCAAAGGGATATAAAGATAATTTTCTAAATTCACTTGGATTTTGTTTTCCTAATTGTATAGATAATAAATGGGAATTGGCACAATTAGTTAGTGAAGTTGTTGAAAAATGTAAAGAAGTTTATTGTGAACTTCAAAAATATGTTCCAAATTGGGCTGCAAGATGTGTAATTCCTCATTATTCTCAATATAGTTATATGTTAGGAATTACTTATAAAGCATTGCAAGAATTGTGTTCTAAAAGAATGCAAACCACGGAGATGGAAGATACTGTAGCAACTGCTTGGTTGTTAAGAGAAAGAGTAAAAGAAAAATTTCCTTTATTAGCAGAATATTTAAGACCAATGTGCGATATTTTAAAAAAAGATACTACTTTAATGGTAAATGGATTTTATGAAGAGTTGGGAATTCCTCATATAAGTGATAATAGACAACCTGGATTTGAAAATTATACCGGAGAAGTTTTATTTAAAGAGCCTTGCACTAATATTAAAATTATAGAAAAAGAATTAAAAATTAAAATTCCAAAGCCTAATGAATGGAAAGATTTTACTTGGGAAACTTTAGAAAAACAAGATAAAATTTTATTTGAAACGCAATAATTTTATATGCCAACTTCTCAAAATTTATTTTTAAAAAAGCCATATAAACTTTTTAATCCTCAACTTGATGAATTATATCAACAAATAAATAATTGTCATAAGTGCAATATTTCTAATGATTTAGTAAATATTACCGATTTAGACAAAGGCTATGGAAAACTCCCTATCCACGAAGGCAGACTTCCAGTTTTAATTGTAGGAATAAATCCTTCAATCCATCGAACTAAAATTTGTATGGAAAAAGGTGCTTTTTATGGTAAAACTACTGGTGATTTATTAACACAATTATTAAAAAAAGCTGGATTTAATAAAGATGATTTTTGGATTACTAACTTAGTAAAATGTTCTACTCCTAATAATAGAAATTTATCCGAAGAAGAAATAAAAAATTGTTGTAAATATTTATTTAGAGAATTAGAAATTATAGATCCAAAACTTATAATTTGTTTAGGAACTGAAGTTAAAAATTTCTTTGGTGGCAGATTTTATACTTTTACCGATTGGATTCTAAGAAAAGTGTTTTCTTTACCTCATCCAGCACAATTAAAATATAACCCATCTTTTAAATCAGAATATATTAATCAATTAAAACGAATTAAAGAATATATAAATGGATAAAAAAATAATCATATTAGAAGGTATAGATAAAGTAGGTAAATCTACAATTAAAGAAAAAATTCATAAAATGACAAATTATAAATATATTATTGTAGATAGATTTATAGGTTCTAATTATGTATATTCTAAATTTAAAAATAGAGAAAATGATGACGAATTAAAAAAATATTTAGAATTAGAAAAAAAGATACAATCAATCGATAATTTTTATTTTATTTATCTTTACACAGATAAAAAAGATATTATTAAAAGAATAAAACAAACTAAAGAAATTGACATTAAAATTAAAGATATTGATAAACTTATAAATATTTATGAAGAATATTTATTGCAAACTTCTTTGGATTATTATCGAATAAACACTTCTTTATGGACACCTCAGAAATGTGCAGAAATAATTTTAAAACATATAGAAAGAAATGAAATATATTAATGGTTGGACTAATCAAAATGGAACAATATCTTTGTTATATAAAGAAAACAATCAAAAGAAAATCAAAACTATATTTTATCCCTGGTATTTTTATGTAAATAATGATGATAAAACTATAAATTTTTTATTTTCGATATTTGAAGATAGATTTGATTATTTTGTGTCTAAAAGTAATAAAAATAAAAATTATTTAAAAATAACTTATCCTTTTACTAAAAGATTTTATATTTTAGATAGATTAAATCACTTTAATATTCAAACTTATGAAGCAGATTTATCTCCGTTAGATTTATATATTTTAGATTCTCAAGATTTTGAAATTGAAGACGACTATAGAATTTTATATTTTGATATTGAAATTGACGATACTTCTGGAAAAATAGAAATAGGAAAAGATAGAATTTTATCTTTAGCTTATTATGACAATACAGGAAAATTTGATTGTTTAATCGATAACAAAGAAAAAAATCTTCTAATTAAAATTTTAGAATTATTTAATATTTATGATGTGATAATTGGCTGGAATTCTTCAAATTTTGATTTATTATATTTACAAGAAAGGTTTAAAAAATATAAATTAGAGTTTGATTGGAATACTGTAATTCATATAGACTTAATGAAAAGATTTATGAAAATCTGCCAGTATAAATTTAATGTAGAAGATTTTAAGTTATCTACTATCTCTCAATATTTCTTAGGAGAAACTAAATTAGAAAGAACTCAAAAAATAATAGATTTATATAATACTGATATAGAAAAATTTAAAAAATATAATTTAAAAGATAGCGAATTATTATATAAATTAGATAAATCTACTAATAGTATAGAAATTATGAAATTAGAATGTAAGTGGTGTAATACTTTTTTAAGAGAATTTTATGTTTCTAAATTATTAGATATGTATATTTTAAAATATGCAAGAAAGAAAAATATTCATTTTAAAACTAAAATAAAAAATAATATCTCAACTTCTTATAAAGGAGGATTAGTTTTAGAACCACAACGGGGATTATTTAAAAATGTTTATGTGCTTGATTTTAAATCATTGTATCCAAGTATTATTAAAACTTTTAATATTTCAATAGACAAATTGTTAGACAGTAAAAATGATAATTCTATAAAAACAATTAATAATATTTATTTTGACAAATCACAAGGCTTAATTTCAGAAATTATTACTAATTATCTTAAAGAAAGAGAAATTTATAAAAATGAAATGAAAAAATATGAATATAAATCTAAAGAATACGAAAAATATAGACTTATACAGGATGCTATAAAAGAATTAGCAAATAGTATGTATGGTATTTTAGGAGATTCTCAAAGTAGATATTTTAATCAAAATATAGCAGAAGCAATTACTTTGACAGGTCAATATTTAATTAATAAAGCAATAGAATTTTTTAAAATGGCAGGTTTAGAAATTATTTATGGAGATACTGATAGTGTTTTTATATATGATAAAAATGACAATGTAAATATTAAAGAGACTTTAGAAATTTTTCATATCTGGTTAGAAGATATTTTAAAAAAAGAGTTTAATATAAATAAAAGTTATATTTTACTTCAGTATAATAAAAAATTGTCTAAAGTATTTTTTGTTTCTAAAAAAAAGTATGCAATGAGAATTATAGAAATAGATGATAAACCTGCAGACAGCATAGAATATGTTGGTTTAGAATGTATTAAAAGTGATACAGTAAATTATGCTAAAAAATTGCAAAAAGAACTTATTAATTTAATATTAACCACTGACAATGACAAAGAATTTTATAAAAATTATATATTAGAAAAAAGAAAAGAATTTTTTAAAAATGATATTGATATAACTGATATTATAATAAGACAACAAATAATTAAACACCCTGAAGAATACAAAGGTGATTTAGCACACGTTAAAATTGCTAAAGATATTATAAATAAAAAAGAGGAATTTTACATAGGAATGACTATAGAATATTTTATTATAACATCTAAACCTAAATTGATTCCTGAAAGAATTTATAATTATAATGGAACTTTTGATAGAATTTATTATTGGAATAATAGAATATATCCACTATTAGAAAGAATTTTAACTTCTGTATTTGATTTTAAAGAAAATTTTTATATAAAATCTTATTCAGATTTAAATCAAATAGAATTATTTCAATAAAATGCCGGAATATGTTCCTTTATTTACTAAAATATGGTCAGATACTAAATTTAAAAAATTATCTAAAGAAGCAAAATTATTATTTCTTTACTTAGGCTGGAATCCTAATATTAACTTATTAGGAATTTATGAACCTGATTGGGAAGTGACAAAAGTTCAAACTAAATTAGGAGATATTAAAATTCCTTTAACGGAACTTATTAATGAAAAAATGATTTTTTATGATGAAGAACATAATTTAATTTTTGTTAAAAATCATTTTAAATATCAACCAAAAAATTCTCCTTTAGTAAAAAAAGGAGTGATTAGAGAACTTAATCAACTTAATCATTTAAAATTTAAAAATTTATTCATACAGATATATTATGATTATATTAAAGATAGCTTATCTGAATTAAAAAAAGATGAACAAAAAACAAATTAAATTATTTATGTATGTATTTAAAGACAAATATAGAAAAAGATTATCAAAAAAACAATTAGCTGTTTTATTTAATTTTATACTTGAAAATGCTGATATATCTTTTAATTTTTTATTAAACGCTATTTATTTTTCAAAATATAGACAATCATTTAATTATTATTTACAAAAATTAAATCAAGCTAAAGAAGATTATTTAGCTAGTTATAGAGATTCGACTTTTACTTATAAAGAACCAGTTAAAATTGATGAAATTGTCAAAAACATTATAAAAATAAAAGAAGAAACAAAAGGAGGAACAAATGGAAAAAATAACATTTAAAGCTGCACTTTATAAACTTATTCGTGATTATGAGGATGAAATAAAAATCACATTTCAAATTCCATCTTCCGAATTAGAAAAAGTATCAAAAATTCCTGCACAAAAAGTTTTGATAATAGAAATAAGCCAAGAGAAAAAATGAGAGCAAAACTTATAAAAATTATACCTCAAAAAGATAAACGTGGAAAAGTTATATATCTTCTCTGTCTAAAAGGGGATGATGGTAAATCATACCGTCTTTGGACTGGAAAACAATTTGGTAATTATATTCGGTGGTTTAAAGTTATAGATATATTTAGGTCAGGCAAAGAGATAATTCTTGACAATTTAGTATTAAAAGGTAAATCTCTCATTGATGCTGATAGTTTATTTAATTTTAAAGTTATTGATAATTTATTAAAAGTGACAAATGAATAAAAAAATACATATATTTTTGTTATAAACATAAACCAAAAATAAAAAGGAGGATTTAAATGAAAACAGATATTGCTTATACAAAAGATTGTCCTTTTGTAGCAAGAAAATGTAAAGCGGATAAATGTTTAGCGTGGGAAAAGGAAACAAATGATGAAGGTTATTGTATTATTTTAAAATATGAGAAAGAAAAAGAAGCGTCCCATTCAATATCATCATCCAGATAAAGAAAATTATCCTAATCTTACTTATCCTCTTTGGCGAGACGAGCATTTTCGTATTATGAAATTAGAAACTGGATTTAAAACTTCAAAACATAAAAAATTTTCAAAAGGGTTTTTGATGTCTTTATGGTGGTTGGTTTGGAAATATTGGGATAAAGCAGAGGATTTAGAAGGATATTTTAGTAAAATATTTATTTAAATAAAAATGGCGTGTAAAGATTGTCGATTTTGTGTTGTTATTATACCTATAAATAAAAAAAATAAATTAAAAACTATACTTTGGAATCTTCAATATGAATGCAAATGTTTAAAAGATTATTGGTTAAATGATTTTGGAGAAAGAAAACATTATAAATTACAAAGTGTTGTAAAAGATACTCTGGGTTTAAAAATGATTTATCAAAATTGTCCTTATAAAAATGAAAGTGAAAATTCTTTATAAACTTAAAGGAGGAATAAATGAGAGAAATAATTGGTATGATAAGTTGTTTTATTACAGCAAGTTTGTTTATGCTTTTAGGAACAATTTCTATAATAGAATATATTTTAAGTAGGTAACCAAAATCCCCAAGATTTAAGTTTTTCTATTTCTATATTCTCTCCTAAATCCTCTCTGTATCCCATAGGATAAACTTCAAATTGTTTAATTAAATTCATAAGATTTTCTTTTGCTTCTGAAATAGACTGGCCACCTGCAGATATTGTAAATAATTCTCCATCTGTCCCACCTGTGACAATTTTATTATCTTTAACTTTAACATCTACAAAACTTATATGATTTAATAAATCCTTAGTAAGATGAACAAATGGAGTAGGATCTTCAATTAAATCATCTTGAGTTTTACCATATGGCCATTCTGGTATCCAGATTCTTGAACCAATGAAATATTTAAAGGGTTTAAGATATTCTTTAAATCCAATGAATTCTCCATTAACTAATTTTTCAAATATTTCTCCCCAATTGTCACAAGCATACATTTGAATATATTGAGCAGGATATCCAAATCTCGCTGTAAATTCAAGAAACCAAGAGCCTTGTTCATTATGTATAAAATTACAATCTATCGGTCCTAAAGGATAATTATATTCTTTTAAAAATGGCTCAAGTTTTTTAATAATCTGGCAAAATTTATTATCTGGATTCTCATAATAAAAAATAACAGAACCACATTCTCCAGTCAAAGGACCCACATCACTTGAGTATAATGCTTTATGTTCAAAAGTTGAATTTAAGCCAACCAATTCATTGCCATTC